>CAZKKD010000012.1:0-8661 GCA_964553265.1 uncultured Planctomycetales bacterium
CTGCAGGAAGGCCAGGAGGCGACGCTCAACGGCCCCTACGGAGACTTCTTCCTGCGCGAGAGCGACCGGGAGATCATCTTCATCGCCGGCGGCTCGGGCCTGGCGCCCATCCGCAGCATTGTCCTCCACATGGTCGAGCAGGGCATCAATCACCGCAAGGCCCGGTTCTTCTTCGGGGCGGTGGGGGTGAGCGACCTGTACTACGTCGAGGAGTTCGAGCGCCTCGCCGCGGAGCACGACTGGTTCGAGTTCATCCCCGCCCTCTCGGGCGACGAGGAGGACCACGACTACGAGCGCGGCCTGATCACCGACGTGGTCGCCCGGCACTACGAGACGCTCGACAACCACGAGGCCTACCTCTGCGGTTCGCCGGGGATGATCGACGCCTGCATCCAGGTGCTGAGCGACAAGGGCATGCCGGAAGAGATGGTCCACTACGACAAATTCAGTTGATCGAAGCGGGCGTGCCGTTCGTGCCGTCGACGGAACCCGGAAGCGGAGGAGTGGAGCATGAAGCAGACGCCAGAGCTCGACCGGGTGCAGGAGCGCATGCAGCCGGGGGAGTTGACCCTCCACGGGTTCCTGGGATCGGATGATCGCAAACTCGCCGATATCCTCGCCGAGGACGCCGCCACGGTCCGGCGTCTGAGGCTCACGCATGCGCGCATCGCCGACCGGCTCGCCGAGCTCGGCCGGAAAGGCGCCGACATCATGGAACAGGAACTGCAGGTGGAAGACCGGTACCACGTCCGGGTGCGGGACGACCGCGGGGTCCTGCCGAGCCCGTGGGGCGACGGAACCTTCGGAAAAGGAGACGTTCACCTCCGGGACGAGCGGACGGGGCACGAACTCCGCTGGAACGGCCTGACGCTGCATCTCATACGGGCGCATGGCTTTTACGGCGGAAAGGGGTCCGACTACCGCATCGACCCGGCGGCCGCGGCAGCCGTCCTGGAGTTGCCGCCCGAAGAGGACGCACCGGATTCGGACGGGGACAGCATCTGAGTTGTCTCGGTTCGCGGAGTGGAGTGAGACACCTTTGCAATTTCGATACAGATGACGGAACAAGAGCAATCATCTTCCGAACAGAAAGGCAGACCGATGATCAGCGAACGCATGACCCAGGCGATGAACGAGCAGATCGTGAAGGAATACTATTCAGGCTACTTCTACATGCAGATGGCGGCGTATTTCGACAGCGAGAATCTGGACGGGTTCTCCAACTGGATGCGCGTCCAGGCACAGGAAGAAGCGAGCCACGCGCAGATCTTCTTCAATCATCTCTGCGAGCGCGGCGCCGAGATCAAGCTGGGCGCCATCGACGCGCCGCCGACGGAGTTCAAGAACGCGCTGGACGTCTTCGAGCAGGGGCTGGAGCATGAAAAGCTGGTGACCGCCTCCATCGACAACCTGGTCACCATCGCCGAGGAGGAGAAGGACCGCGCCAGCCAGAGCATGCTGCAGTGGTTTGTCGACGAACAGGTGGAGGAGGAGAGTAACTTCGACGGCCTGCGCGCCAAGCTGGCCCGCATCGGGGACGGCAACGGGCTCTACATGCTCGACCGCGAGTGCGCGGCGCGCGTCTTCACCATGCCCTCGCCGCTGGCGGGAGGGGAGTAAGCGACTGATTTCAAATGGGGTTGTGCCGAAAGCGGTAGTGGGTGGCGCAGGCCCGCTGGTTGGGAATCCGGCCTTCCCGTCCCCGTCCTCGAGGGGCCGGGCGCGCTGCGTTTCAGGGGCAGGCTTTCCCGTACCCGGGCTCGTGCGGCCGAATCTTCCGAAACCACTGGCGTTCCGGGTATTGTTCGCATAGGCTTTACGCCATCCCGGATCGCCCCGGAGCGGGGCGGCCGGATCCGGAAACATCGGAGAACGAAACAGCAGGAGTTGTACCATGGTGACCCATCTGACCCAGGCCAAGCCGAGCCGGCAGCGCGTGCTGCTGGTCTATCCCGAGATTCCCCAGGGCACCTACTGGAGCTACAGCGAGGCGTTGCGGCTCATCGGCAAGAAGAGCCTGCTGCCGCCGCTGGGGCTCATCACGGTGGCGGCGCTGCTGCCGGAGGAGAGCTGCGAGCTCCGCCTGGTGGACGGGAATGTCCGTACGCTCGACGACGCCGACCTCGCCTGGGCGGATGTCGTCTTCATCTCCGCCATGATCGTCCAGAAGCCGGGCTTTGAAGAGGCCATCGCGCGCGCCAAGGCGGCGGGCCGGACCGTGGTCGTGGGCGGTCCGTACCCCTCCACGGCGTTCGAGGAGATCGAGGGCGTCGACCACTTCGTCATCGGCGAAGCGGAGGTGATTCTCGGCCGGTTCTGGGAGGACTACCTCGCGGGTCGGGCGAAGCAGGTTTACGGCCGCCCGGTGGAGGCGCAGAAGGTGGAACGCCTGCGCGCGCACTTCGGCGAGGACATCGACGTTGAGCAGGCCGACCACCTGCCGGACCTGGCCGAGGCGCCGCTGCCGCGCTTCGACCTGCTGGACATGGACCTCTACAAGTCGATGGCGGTGCAGTCTTCGCGCGGCTGCCCCATCGGGTGCGAGTTCTGCGACATCTGGCGCCGCTTCGGCAAGAAGCCGCGCTTCAAGCCCGAGGATCGCATCGCGGCCGAGTTGGAGGAACTCTACCGACTCGGCTGGCGCAGCAGCGTCTTCGTGGTGGACGACAATTTCATCGGCAACCGCAAGACCACCAAGCGGGTGCTGCGCCGCATCGCCGAGTGGATGGATGCCCACGGCCGGCCGTTCGATTTCTACACCGAGGTGACGCTGTCGCTGGCCGACGACGAGGAGCTATTGGGCCTCATGGCGCTGGCCGGGTTCGACACCGTCTTCGTCGGCATCGAAACCCCGTCTGAGGAAAGCCTGCTGGAGACCCGCAAGGCGATCAACACCAGCCGCAGCATGGCTGAACGCGTTGCTGCCATCCAGAGCCACGGCATCCAGATCAGCAGCGGGTTCATTCTCGGCTTCGACAACGATCCGGACAATATCGCGCCCCTCATGGTCGACTGCATCGACGAACTCGGCATCCCCATTGCGATGGTGGGTCTCCTGCAGGCGCTGCCGGAGACGGACCTCCACGACCGCCTGGAGCGGGAGGGGCGGCTGCTGTCGAAGTCGAACGGCAACAACACGCACGAATTCACCACCAACTTCGTCCCCACCCGGCCGATGGAGAGGCTTTCCGATGATTACCGGTATGTCCTGAGGCACATCTATCCGCAGGACCTGGACAGTTTTTTCCGGCGCTGCCGCGTGCTGCGCGCCCGCTGGCCGAAGAAGCCCTACCAGAACGGCAAGATCGACGCCTTCAAGCTGAAGGCGCTCGGCCGCACGCTCCTCAGCCTGCCGGGCAAGCCCTACGGGTGGAAGGCGGCGCGGTTCCTGCTGGAGACGGTCTTCACGAAGCCGGCGTTCTTTGTCCCGGCGGTGAGCCTGGTGGTGCAGGGGCATCACCTGTCGGAGATCACGCGCCAGGCGTTCGAGGTCGAGCAGCTCCAGAGCTATTACCAGGAGCGCGCCGCCCAGTTCGCGGTGATGCTGCAGGCGTATCGGAATACCGTGCGGGACCTGCCGGCGTGGGAACGCATCGGCGGCGCCTGGGACAGCGGCGTCGCCACCGGCCAGCAGGCACTCGCCGGGTTCCGCGGCGCGTCCGACGCCTGCGTCACCAACGCGGCCGCGCGCATCCAGAAGATCTATCAACAGGTCCACGACAGCGGCGAGGTCGGGTACGCCTCCGGGCGGCAGGCGCTCACCGCGCTTCGCCAGGCCGGGGATGAGCGGGTGGCCAGGGCCGCCGAACACCTGCATCACCTCTGCCAGCAGGCCTACGACCGCGGCGAGGTCGGCGTAGCCGCCGGGCAGGATGCCCTCCATGCCATCCTGCGTGCACGGGACGCCCTTCTGGAGGAGGGGGCCCGACGGAGCAACTCGATCTCCCGTTCGGTCCGCACGGTGGCGAACGAACGGTACGACGCGTTCCACCAGGATCTGGAGGCCGTCCTCCACGAACTCTTCCAGACGCCGGAGCTCGCCTCGGTGCGCAGCTGACCGGATCGTCTGAAATCCTGTCGCGAAACGCCCCGCTTCCGCTTGACACCGAACGGTTCCCGACCTACCGTTTGGTGTAGGCGGGGCGGGAGCGGCTCCCCTCCCTCCATCCGCACCGCGCCCGCATCCGTCGTCGAGAGGGCGAAACCAAGCGATGCAAGCCCAGGCGCTGGAACACAACATGGATTTCGAGCGCATGATGGCCTACGCCACGCCGCATGTCGGCGAGCGCTGGCCGTTCATGCATTGGCTCGTACACACCCTCTGTCACCTCATGGGGACGCTGAGCGTGTACGACTACGCCTCGCGCGTCCACATGGCCAAGGAGATGCTCGAAGCGGTCAACCCCAGCCACACCAGCGCCGCGCGCCTGTCGCTGGAGCAGATCATCGCCAACCTGACGCCGCGCCCGGAGACCATCGAGGCCGCCACGCAGGGCCTCGGCGCCGGACCCGCTTCCGCCGGCGGGGACGGGCAGTTGGTTCCCCTGGACGACGAGCCGATTCTCGATCCGGCGCTGCCGGCGCTCCGCCAGGAGGTGCTTGCCCGTGCGTTCATCCTCTATTGTGACGTCGGGATCGAAGCACTGCACCAGGACATGGAAGAAGAGGAGTATCCGGCGTTCGAAGATTTCCACGCCAAGACCATGAAGAAGGTGACCGAACTCGCCGAAGAGCTGAAGGCGAGACGGAAGACCATGTACGCCGATTTTCCAGCCGAAGAACTCACCTCCGTTTCCGACGAGATCGTTCTCAAGCGGCGCACCGTATATACCGTGCACGACAAGCTGGAGGGGACGGCGAAGATGGGGCGCATCCAGGAGGAGATCGAGTCGCTCGAATCCACCATGCGCAGCCACCTCCGGGAGACCCTTTCCAATGCAAAACGCCAGCTGGGACATCTGCGTCACCTGGAGCGGCGCTACCTGCACGAATTGAAGAACCTGGATTTCTTCAAGTGCGCCGTGGCGGGCAATCTCGACGCCAATACGCTGGCCAACGCGGAACAGCGCCTGGTGGACCTCGAAAAGGCCATCAAAAACCAGTTCGCGCCACAACACTACTTCCCGGAGGAGGTGCTGGAGGACATGCAGCGCGGTTGTCTGCTCTACCGGGACGGAGAGTTCTGAACCGGCCTGCGGCCGTGCGCATTTTGTCCGGCGGTTGCATCAATGTGCGAATCCGGTATCGTCTCATGCCAGGGGCGCTCGACCCGCGAAAAGGGGGCATGCAATGCTGCAAACCTCTGTGCGCCAGAGACATGGATTTACGCTCGTCGAACTCCTGGTCGTGATCGCGATCATCAGCATCCTGGCCGGTTTGCTGCTGCCGGCGCTGACCGCGGCCCAGGAAGCCGCCTCGACCGTAAGCTGCCTCAGCAACCTCCGCCAGACCCGGGTGGCGGTTCAGCTCTACGGCGACGATTACGGCGAGTACCCGGACATGGTCAACATGGCGGGGAACAATCTCAATCCCCACGGCAATCACCCCGATTTTCCGTCCGGCGTCTGCCGGTCCGACGGCGCGACCGGGATCGTTGGCATTCTGAAGGGGCCGAGCGGTCGCTACCCGGCCTGGATGGACAAGGTGCGCGACCACAGCGGCGAGGGTGTGACGGATGCCATGCTCTGCACCACGCCGCCGGGAGACTGGTCCCGCGGCGGGGCCTGGTCGCCCCCGACCGGCTACGGCAACGGGCCGAACACGGGGGCGTATTCGTACTGGGGGCCGGGCGTGCACTGGGATGACGTCAACCCGCAGGCGGTTCTGACTGCCATTCCGCACGGCTTGAAGTGGATCAGCAACGCGCCCTACGACGCCCACAGCGGGTACCCCGCCAACTGGGACCTGCGGGTCGGGGACGAACGCGGGGTGCTGCTGGCCTGTCCCTGCCTGACCTTCGACGGTCCGGCCTGGACATCGACAGGGTTCGCAACCTGTTATGGAACTTATGCCTACACACAATACGGGACCGATTTCGCCAATGTCCGGCCGCATGGTGTGAATCGAAGACAACGGAACTACATGTTCGTGGACGGCCATGCGCAGACCTATATGCAGATGGCGGCCGAAGGCGGGACACCCTTCGGTATTCCCACCACCTGGCCGGACAGCCCCAACGGATACTACTGACGAGGCCGGTGTTTGGCGGGCAAAGGTTTTTTCTTGCATAACCCGTTGAGAGAGGATACATTGAGACGGCGGCAAGGTATGCCGGCCTTTGCGTTCGGCGTGCCGGCCCGCCGCCTCGCAACCGAGTGATGAGGGGAAAACCGCACCGAAAGCCACGAAAGGACACCGGCATGGTGGACAAGCAGCAGGTAGAGACGGTCATCGAGGAGCAGATTCGCCCCAGTCTCCAGGGGCACGGCGGCGACATTGAGCTCGTCTCGGTCGAAGAGGACGCCACGGTCAAGGTGAAGCTGAAAGGCGCCTGCAGCGGGTGCCCCGGCGCGCGCATGACGCTGAAGAACGGGGTGGAGCGGCTGCTGCGCGAAGCGCTGGACGAATCGATCTCCGTCGAGGCCGTGGACTTCGAGTAGCTGCCCGACACCGGGCCGGTGCCGGGGTGCGGAAGGCACCCGAACAGAGCAGAAAGAGGCGCACTCCATGGACGCCCATCTCGCCATCATCAGCGATGTGCACGGCAATGCGACTGCGTTCGAGGCCGTTCTGGACGACATCGCCAGCCGCGGCATCCCGACGGTCGTCAATCTCGGGGATGTGATCGGGTACGGTCCGGAGCCGGAACACTGCCTTGACCTGGCCCGCGAGCGCTGCTCGTACAACCTCTGCGGCAACCACGAGTACGCCGTGATGCATGGCGCGGAAGGCTTCAACCCCGTGGCGCGGGGGGCGGTGGAGTTTGTCCGTGAGCGGCTGGATCCCGGAGACGAGGACGACGAGGAACGCCAGGGCCGCTGGACCTTCCTTCAGTCCCTGCCGAGTCGGTACGAGCAGAACGGTTTTCTGGCCTGTCACGGCTCGCCGCGCCATCACGTCATGGAGTACGTGCTCCCGTCCGATCCCGAGGTCGACCCCTTGAAGATCGACGACATCTTCGAAGCCATGACCTCGCAGATCGCGTTCGTGGGGCATACCCATTTCCCCGGCGTCGTGGAGGAGGGCAGCGAAGCGTTCCTCACGGTGCAGGCGCTCCAGGGCAGCTACACGGTCGAGCCGGATCGCAAAGCCATCGTCAATGTCGGCTCGGTCGGCCAGCCGCGCGACCGGGACGTCCGTAGCTGTTACGTGGAGGTGCAGGGGGGGGCCGTCCACTTCCGGCGCGTCGAATACGACATCGAGACCACGGTGCGCAAGATTCGCGAGAGCGGCCGTCTGCACGACAGCCTGGGCCACCGCCTCCTGGAAGGCCGTTAGCGGCTTTGGGGCCAATCTCCGCGCCGTATATCGTTTTCGCATCCAGCGCCAGGATGCGCCGGCTGTGCCGTCGGATGGGTGGCGAAGGGATGCTACCATGGACCACAAGAATGACCTCTATGTTGTGACCGGCGCCGCCGGCTTCATCGGGTCCAACATCGTCCGGCGCCTGCTGGACGAGGGCTGCCGGGTGCGGGGCGTGGATGACTTCAGCACCGGACGCCGCGAGAACATCGGGGAGGTCCTTGATCGGTTTGAGTTCATCGAAGGCGATCTGGCCGAGGCCGGCGTTGCGGATGCGGCGCTGGACGGGGCCGCGTACGTGCTCCACCAGGCGGCCATCCCCAGTGTGCCGCGGTCGGTGACCGATCCGTTGGCCACCAATCGCTCCTGCGCGGATGCGACGCTGCGGGTGCTGCTGGCCGCGCGGGACCGGGGTGTCCGGCGCGTCGTCCTGGCGGCGAGCAGTTCGGCCTACGGCGACAGCGAGGTGCTGCCGAAGGTCGAGACGATGAAGCCCAATCCGCTCAGCCCCTACGCGGTGGCGAAGCTCCTGCAGGAGCACTACGCCGCGGCCTTCAGCACCTGCTATGAAATCGAGACGGTTTCTCTGCGTTACTTCAACGTCTTCGGCCCGCGGCAGGATCCCTTCAGCGACTACGCGGCGGTGATTCCGAAGTTCATCCGGCTGTTGCTGGCCGGCAAACGGCCCACCATTTTCGGGGACGGCGCCCAGTCCCGCGACTTCACGTACATCGACAACGTCGTCGACGCCAACCTGCGCGCCGCGCGCGCGGACGGGGTCTTCGGCGGGGAAGCGATGAACGTGGCCTGCGGGAGCCGCATCGACCTGAACGAGCTGGTGGAGCGCCTCAACCGGATTCTCGGGACCGACCTCAAGCCGGAATACGCCCCCCGCCGCCCCGGCGACGTGCAGCACAGCCTGGCGGACATCTCGCTGGCCCGCGAGCGCATCGGCTACAGCCCGTCGGTGGACATCGACGAGGGGCTCCGCCGCACGGCCGACTGGCTCCGCCAGCAGGGCTGAGCCGGCCCGCCTTCCCTTTCGGACAATCACGGATGCGCGGCGCCCAAGGAGCGCGCCGCGCCGGGGCCGGACGCCCGACGCGGCGCGAGGGATTCCTCTGCCGATTGCCCCTGCGGTGAAGCGGTCGGCCGCTGGCGATGCCTATGCAAGTCCCTCGTTGTAAAAGACATACAGGC
>CAZKKD010000012.1:8671-23468 GCA_964553265.1 uncultured Planctomycetales bacterium
CAGGCCGTCCTTGCCCGGCGGCACCAGGTCGGGCCGGCCGTTCCCGTTCAGGTCGGCGATGGCAAAGTAGATGCCGCAGCCGGTGGCCTGGCGGACGGGGCCGTAATCGATGATCTGCTTGCTGAAGCCTTCGCCGGTCCACTTGAAGTAGTAGATGCCGACGTCGTCATTGGCTCCGGGGTCGTTGCCGCAGTGGGCGCGGTAGCGCTTGCCGGTGACGAGTTCGGGCAGGCCGTCGCCGTCGATGTCGACCCAGCGCAGATCGTGGTACTGGCTGTTCTCCGGGTCGATGGGGTGGCGGATCCACTCCCGCGTGTCGCCGTTGCGGCGCTGTTCCCACCAGTCGAGACCGTAGGCGTGGCTCTGGCCGACAATCAGGTCACAGAGGCCGTTGCCATTGACGTCGGCGACGATGACCGGGACGCTGGCGCTTTCGAGGTCGAATTCGGGGTGCCAGATCCAGTCGCCGGCGTAGCGATCTGCGGGCGCCTCCAGCCAGCCGTGCTGGAGGACGAAGTCGCCCCGGCCGCTGCCGCTGATGTCGCCGAAGCCGAGTCCATGGCCCTGCGCCTCTTCCCGGAGAACATGGACTTCGAAGTCTCCGGTGTCGCGCCCCTTGACGTCGGTGCGGAGCTTGTAGACCCGCAGCGGTGCGCCCGGGCAGTTGGGGACGAGTTCCAGCACGCCGTCGCCGTCGATGTCCCAGGCGCAGGCGCGCTCCACGTTGCCGCACTTGTCGATGATGTGCTCCGGCCATTCGGCTTCCGGGTCGCCCGGGTTTTCGCGCCAGCGCAGCGTTTCGCCCCACCATCCGCCTGTCACGTAGTCCGGGCGCCCGTCGCCGTTGATGTCGAGCGGGATGTTGGAGAAGTCGTCGAAGTACTCGCCGATGGCGGGGATCTCGCCGATCCGGTGCGCCTTCCGGAAGTCGGGGCCTTCGTACCACCAGGCGCCCGATACGATGTCGGGAATGCCGTCGCCGTTGACGTCGAAGACGGCGCAGGCCTCGTAGCGTTCGTCGGCGATGAGCACTTTTCTCCATTTGAGCGGCATTTTGGTCTCCTTGCTGTTGGGGGTGTCGGCATCTACTTTCCGAATCGCAGACGGATGACTTCGCGTGCGACCCGCAGATCCTCCAGTGCTTCGGTTGCCTCGCAGGGGGCCTTGGCCGTGCCGGCGACGAAGTCGACAAAGTTGACCGCCTGCTGGCGCATGGCGTGCACCCAGGGAAGGTCGGGTGTCATGGTCATCGGGGTCTCGTCGGCGGCTTCCCGGTGGATCGTGACCTTGCCCGGCCGGTTGGTGGCCAGCGGCGCCGGCAGGTCGATCCGAATCCAGCCCTTCTCGAAGCAGACGAGGGCGTGCTCCTGCCAGTCGATGCGGGTCTCGTAGGGCGACATCTCGATGGTCGAGGGGATGCCGCTCTCGCTCTCGGTCGCGAGGAGGACGCCGCTCGGGTCCGCGTAGACCGGGCGGTACGGCTCGCCCAGGAGATGCCGGAGCAGATTCACCTGGTGGATGTAGTAGTTGACGAACGCGGTGTACTGTTCGGCCGTCGCTTCGTCCATGTCGGCGGGGGCCGGATCCCCTTCGAGCGCGGGGGCGGGATCGCCCATGTTGATAAGGTCGAGGAAGCCGTTCGCGACCCAGTCGCCGGCCGGCATGAGGATACGGACGTACTTGAGCGCGCCGATCTCGCCGGTCCCCTTCAGCCGGTCAATTTCGGCCTTGGCGTACTCGGTCGCCGGGTCGCTGCGCTTGTGATAGCCCACCATCACGGGGCAGTGCTTTTGCGCGAGCATCTGGAGGATGGCCTCGCCGGTCGCGATGCTGTTGGAGAGGGGCTTTTCGATGAAGACCGGCTTGCCGAAACCGGACAGCATGCTGAGGAGCTGCCCGTGCCGGTTGAACGGTTGCGAGCAGACGATGCCGTCGGGGTCTTCGGTGCGGATCATCTCCTCCGCGTCGGCGTAGATCTTCGGGATGCCGTAGCGTTCGGCGACGCGCCGGGCGGTCTCTTCGCGCAGTTCCGCCACCGCGACGACCTCGCAGTCCTCGATGGAGGGGTAGTTGCGGAGGTGCGCGCACTGCCCCATGCCGCCGACGCCGACGAATCCGATGCGAACCTTCCTGTCTTTCGTGGTCATGCGTTCTTCCTCCGGTTGTTGGACGGGCGCGCCCTGATGGCGCGGCATCAGTCAGTGGGTGGCCTGGGTCGCCAGTTGTCCGAAGCGGTTGGCAATCGCCAGCGCCGGATCCAGCGGCACCGGCGCCGGGGTGAGATCGGACGGCGTCGGAATGCTCGGCGTTGCCTGCAGCGTTCGACCGCGAAACTGCGGGAGCCATTCTGCCTCGGCGTCAAACAGTTCCGCCGTCATCTCGCGGACCTGGCGGAGCGTGCAGCAGGCGGAGGTGAGCGGGTCGAGGGCGATCGCCTGCGCCGCGCGTTCGGGATTGCCGGTGAGGGCGGCCTCGACCGCGAGGGCCTGGACGGAGATGTTGCTCTGGTTGAGCATGGCGCACTGGGTCGGGAGCATACCGACGCGGAACGGATGCAGGCCCCGCGCATCGGCGTAGACCGGCACCTCGACGCAGCACCCGTCCGGCAGGTTGGGGATGTAGCCGTCGTTGCGGACGTTGCCGTTGAAGCGGAAGGGCCGGTCGGTCTCCATCGCTTCGAGAATGTGGCTGCAGTACTCTTCGCTTCGCGTGCCGAGGGCGGTGGATTCCAGCGAGAGGGTGTCCACGTCCCTGTACTTCTCGGCGAGCATGCTGCAATAATGATAGTATGCGCCCGACGCGCCGCCGAAGTCGGGCTGATCGCAGAACTCCGCCAGCGCGTCCTGGCTGGAGCGGAACCAGGGCACGTATTCGGAGAGGTGGCCGGTGCTCTCGGTCATGAAGTAGCCGAAGTGCCGCATCACCTCGATCCGGACCTTTTCGTTGACGAAGTACTCGGGCTTCTCACAGACCTTGCGGAAATCGGGATAAAGGTCGCGTCCGTCGCGGCGGTCCTTGAGGGAGAGGAACCAGGCCATGTGGTTGATGCCGGCGCAGAGGTGGTCGATCGCCGGCTTGGGCACGCCGGTGTAGCCGTTGATCAGGTCGAGCGTGGTCTGAACGCCGTGGCAGAGCCCCACCGAGCGCACGGACGTTTCCTGCCCGAGCGCGAAGCAGCAGGCCGCCATCGGGTTGGCGTAGTTGAGGAGGGTCGCGCCGGGGCAGAGCGCTTCCATGTCACGGGCAATGTCGACAAGGACCGGGATGGTGCGCAGCGCGCGGAAGACCCCTCCCGGACCGAGACTGTCGCCGATGCACTGATCGACGCCGTACTTGAGCGGGATCCGGTAGTCGTGCGCGAACGCCTGCACACCGCCGACCTGGATCATGACAATGACATAGTCCGCACCATCCAGCGCCTCCCGGCGGTCCAGCGTGGAGGTGACCCGCGCCGGGAGGCCGTTCTCCTCCACCACGGTCTGAAGAAACCGCTCCATGCGGTCGAGCTTCGGGCGGGTCCGGCTCATCAGCCGAATCTCGCTGTCGCGCAGCGCATCGGTGGCCAGAATGTCCATGGCCAGGCTCTTGCAGAAAATCTGACTCCCCGCTCCAATCATGGCAATGGTGGCCATTCCTGTCTCCTTTTTCCCCTGTGCCCGTTTGAACAGATTTTAAAAAATTGCTATGCTCAGCCCCCTGGAAGCCCAAGAACTATTTCCAAGTGGGCCGTTCTGGTGGTATATTCTGCCATGGATGCGCCATTTGAAAATGGCCTGGATTGCTTTGCTTTGTCTGGAATTGCTCATGTCTGAAGGCTGCAGTTTTCACAACATTGCCCATATCCGGCCCGGGCCGGACTGGCGGATGGCGGCGCATTCGCACGCGCATCACGAGCTGATTCTCGTCCTGGTGGGGGGGCAGCAGACGCGGATCGGGGGCGACGTGCACGCGGTCCGCTGCGGGGACATTCTCTTCTATCCGGCCGGCGTACCGCACGAGGAGTGGCTGGTCCCCCGGCAACGGCTGGAGAGCTACTGCCTCGCCTTCGCGTGGGGGGAAGCGAACCCGGAGATGCCGTGCCGCCTGCGGGACCGGGGCGGGCGGGTGCGGGTCCTTCTGGAGCTCCTGCACGACGAGCAGCACCTCCACCCGTCGCCGGCCACGAAGGAGGCGTGCCGGACCCTTCTGGCCGCGGTGCTGGCGCAACTCGTCAAGCTGTGGCGCTACCCGCCGGACGACCTCGTCGCGCGCCTGCGGCATTTCGTGCGCGACCGGATCGACCGTCCCATCCGCCTGGAAGACCTGGCCGAGGCCGCGAACCTGAGCAAGCATCACCTCGTGCGCAAGTACAAGGCCCTGACCGGGCGGACGCCCATGGAGGATGTGCGGATTCTGCGGGTCGAGATGGCGCGGAACCTGATTCTTTCCACCTCTGAGCCGTTGAAGCTCATTGCGCCGCAGGTGGGGCTCGGGGACGTGTATCACATGTCGCGGCTGTTCCGTCGCTACCTTGGCATGACGCCGGGGAGTCTCCGCCGCCCGGCGGACGAGGCATAGCGGACCGGGCTCGCCGATATAGGACGCGTTCAACAATCATCTCGGCCATCTGACGGTCGACTTTCGCCGCTGAGCGAGGAAGGCGGCCGAAGGCGTATCGGGAATACGGCGAGGGCGCCTGACGAAGCACAGCGGCGAAAGGCGCCCGCCCGCAG
This sequence comes from uncultured Planctomycetales bacterium, assembly GCA_964553265.1. Taxonomy (GTDB): domain Bacteria; phylum Planctomycetota; class SZUA-567; order SZUA-567; family JAFGNG01; genus CAZKKD01. The sequence continues at coordinate 13,384 of CAZKKD010000012.1, forward strand.
GGTTCGTCGCGGCGACGGCGTCTGCTTCGTTGCGGCTCCTCTCCGATGGCCCCGCATCACCTTCGTCGCCGCGCCTCGCATCCACCGCCGCCGCGACGAATCAGATGGCCGAGAGGATTGTTGGACGCGTCCTTAGCTTCCGGAAGAACGGGCCCGGAGGGGCAGGATGGCCCCGATGCAGCCGGTCAGCCGGTGACGAGGCGATTCGGGCGGCCCCAGTGAATGCGCGCCAGCCAGAGGGCGTTGTCGGCGCCGCGCGGGCCCCAGACGTCCTGGGCGCCGCGGTGGAGCCACTCGGCTACGACGATCCAGCTTTCGGTCGGGGAGGCATTCACGACGCCGAAGTTGCCGAGGCGGGCGCCGCGCTCGGGCACCACCGCCGCCTCGGTTTCACGGAGAACGCAGAGCGTCTCCGGGTCGACCTGCGCCAGGTACAGCGGCGCGCGGTGCCGGAAGACGTGCCCGTTGTTCTCTGCCCGCCGCGTATAGACCAGGAAGAGCCCGTCGCTGTGCGCAATCCAGTGCTGCTGGGTGTTGTAGTTGCCCAGCGGTTCGCCCGTGTCGAAGCGCCAGGGGACGGGCGCCTCGAAGTGGAGGCCGTCGGCGCTGCGGGCGACGTAGCCCTGCTCGTCGTTGCGGAGCGTCAGGTAGTAGTGATCGCCATACCGGACGAGCGACGGCTCGCAGAAGCCGCGGGGCACGTCCAGTTCCAGCAGATCGCCGTGCTCCAGAAAGCGGATCGTCTCTCCGTCGAAGGCGCAACGGAGCACGGTCGCGCGGTTCGGGGTCTGCGAGGTGAAGCCTTTCGCTTTGAAGTAGATGGGAACAAGCAGCTCGCCGTTCCCGCACTCCACCCACTGCGCGCTTCCGGCGCCGGCGTTCCAGAAGGCCTCGTCCATCTCCGGCAGGTCCACCGTACGCCACGGGGTGAAGGTATTGGCCCCGGCGTCCCAGGTGCTGTAGGTGACGTTGCGCGGATAGGGGTGGGCCAGGGACTCGTTGCGGTAGCGCGCATTGTGGCCGAGGAGGAAGAGCGTCGAGGTGGCGGCGTGCCAGCCGGGCGTCGCATCGTTCATCGCCACGTCGCGCCCTTCCTCGTCCACCCTTCGGTCCAGGCCGGCGTGGTAGATCGGGTCGGTCCAGGTGGCGCCGTGGTCGTCGCTCTCCATGTGGTGGACGGCGTGGAAGACGTCGCAGCCCGTGGCGGTTGCTTTCTGGAGGGTGATGATGCCGCGCGGGGGGCGGTTGGGGCCGGCGGGGACGACCGTCGGCCGGGCCTGCGCCCAGAAGGTGGTGCCGTCCCAGCCGTGGCGGATGATCTCGGCGGTGGCGCGGTAAGGCAGCGGTTGCATGGCGGATCCCTTTCCGAAGTTGGATGGGCGAGGTCCGCAACGTTCCTAACGCAAAACGGGCGGCGAGTCCATGGTTTCTCGGCTTATCCGGTGATTCTGCGATCTCGCGCCAGCGCCGGCCTTTGTGTTGGCATCGGAGAAAAGCTCTTGATCTTCGCCGGTCGTTTGGTACGGTGGTCGACGTGGTCTTTGACAATTCGGTGTTCGCCGGCGCTCCGGAAGATGGTGAGAATCCATCGCAGGCGCGCTGCTGTGACCGGGACCATGGCCGGTCGTGCCACTGCATCTTTGGATGCGGGAAGGCGCGGCCACCCAGCCCCCGGAAGCCAGAAGACCCGCCGGCGGAACACGCACCCGATAGCTTTCCCGCGGACGGAAAGGGCAGGGGAACCGCAACGCGCCGGTGACGGATCAACCCGTTTCCGCAGGCGCGCAGCATCCTTCAGCCCCCATTCCGTTCGCGGAGTGGGGGCTTTTCGTTGCGCTGTTCGCATCGGAAGTGCTTCCGCAACGGGCTGGCGAATCCATCAGAGGCATGGGTTCGGGTGGCCCGCAAGGTTGTCTGCGTGCCAGGGTATTACGAATGTGAACGCTGTATGTTGCCCCTGTAGGTGACGAACCAAGGGAACGGGACGGTGCTTGTGCATTGGGGCACGGGACGTCCAGGGATTGCAGAGAAAGGGTGAGGGATGTTGCGGAAGCTTGGTTGGACGGTACTCGGTGTTGTGCTCTGTGCCGGCGTGGCCAGTGCACACTTCCAGATGATCTGTACGGACAGGGCCGCTCTCGGCGTGGGTGAGGGAAGTCGCATTGCGCTCCGCCTTCTTTTCGGCCACCCGGCCGAGAACGGCCATCCCATGAACATGGGCGCCGGCGAGGACGGCAAGGCGACGCCGCCGAAGGTCTTCGGCGTGGTGAACCCGAAGGGCGAGTGGGAGGACCTGAGCGGTGCGCTGAAGGAAATGAAGTGGTCGACTGGCGACGCCGAGGGTGTCGGCTATTCGCTGCCGGAGTACCGCCTTCGGGGCATGGGCGACTTCGCGTTCTTCTGCGATCCCGGCCCGTATTACGAGGGGAGCGAGGACTGCTACATCCAGCAGGTGACCAAGGTCATCATCAACCGCGGCGGCGTCCCCACCGGCTGGAGCGAGCCGCTGGCGACGAAGGCCGGCGTCCGGGTCGAAATCCTGCCGCTGTCCTGTCCTTACGCCCTCTGGACCGGGAACGTCTTCCGCGGGGTGGTGCTGGCGGACGGGAAGCCGGTGCCGAACGCCGAGATCGAGGTCGAGTACGCCGGCCACGCGTTCGACATGGACAAGAATGCATTTGACAAGAACGGGAGCGTCGAGTATCCGCAGGATGCGTTCGTCACACAGGTCATCTACGCGGACGATCAGGGACGCTTCGGCTACGGCGTGCCCAAGGGCGGCTGGTGGGGCTTTGCGGCGCTGGGCGCCGGCGGTGAACTGACCCACAACGGCAAGGAGCTCTCCATGGACGCCGTGATCTGGGTCCACGCCCAGGACATCGACTGAGGAGGACGCTGCAGCGGCGGACGCCCTGTTTCGCTGCTGTGACATGGCAACGGCAACACTCCCCGAGACGGGTCCGTCGACGTCCTCGCCAGGCGCCGGCGGGCCTGTCTCAGTTTTTGGTCAGCCGGATGTCTGCCCCGACGCCCGGTTTTCTTCTTGACGGGAGTATTACGAAAAGGATAAGCGTAATACTGCGTGAACTGGAATGGTGACTCCGATTGGAGTGGGTTGGCGCCGACAGGGCGCCGGACAACATGGTTGAGGAGAATGCGATGAAGACGTGGATGGTTGCGCTGCTGGTGCTGCTGGGGCTCGGTTCGGTTGCCGAGGCGCATTTCCAGATGATCTACACGCCGGAATCCGCACTGACGACGAGCGCGCGGGCGACGATCCCGCTCCGCCTCGTCTTCGGGCACCCGTTCGAAGCGTCGCACATCATGAACATGGGTGCGGAAGAAACGGGAGGACCGGCGGTGGCGCCGAAGATCTTTGGCGTGGTCACTCCCAAGGGCGAGTGGGAAGATCTGCGCGAGACGCTGCAGCCGGTGGAGGTGACCGGCCCGCACAACGCGAACACCGGGTTCGCCTGCGACTACCGCCTGCGTGGAATGGGCGACTTCGTCTTCGTCTGTGATCCCGGTTACTACTGGGAAAAGGACGAGGATTGCTACATCCGGCACGTTACCAAGGTCATCGTCAACCGCGGCGGCGTCCCCACCGGGTGGGACGAGCCCGTGGCGGAGAAGGCGGGCATTCCCTGCGAGATCGTCCCCCTCGACAAGCCCTATGCGGTCTGGGCGGGCAATGTCTTCCGCGGGGTGGTGCTGAAGGGCGGGAAGCCCGTGCCGCACGCCGAGATCGAGGTGGAGTACCTGAACCATGATCTCGATGTGACGGCCAACGCCTTTGCCGCAGAGGGCGAGGTGGAGTCCCCGCAGGACGCGTTTGTCACGCAGACGATCCGCGCCGACGCCAACGGGGTCTTCACCTACGGCCTGGCGCGCGCGGGCTGGTGGGGCTTCTCGGCGCTGGGGCTGACCGAGGAGACGAAGAACGACAAGGCCATCGAGCTCGCCGCCCTTATCTGGGTCCAGGCCAAGGCGATGGAGTAGGGGCTGCGTTCTTGACAACGGGGAGGCCGGTCTCTATCATCCAGCGTTGTCGACGGGCGTCCGGCGTGTGGCCGGCGGACCGGCGGCGACAGGCGACACGAAAGGCCGACACCTCCAAAACGCGCGCAGCGTGCGGGAAGACGGTGCAACTCCGTCGCAGACGCGCTGCTGTGACCGGCTGCAGTACCGGGCGGACGCCACCGGACAGGATTCCGGGAAGGCCCCGCCGCATCGGAGCCGGAAGCCAGAAGACCGGCTGCGCGCGTCCGGACCGAGACGCCCTCGCGAACGGGGCGGGACGGTACGCAAGACGGACCGCGCCGACCGGCCGATCCCGAATCGCGTAACCCGTATCCCGACCGCCCCTCGCCGCGAGGGGCGGTTTTGTTTTGGCCCGGACGGAGGGAAAGCCCTTGTCGCTTGGAAACAGGTTGGGTGTGCGGAAGCTGGCGCGCATCCTGGCCGGAGCGGTGGCCCTGGCCGCTGTCTGGCACGAAAGGAGCTGGGCCGTGCACATTGCGGACAATGCGCTGTCTCCCGGTGTTCTGGGGGTGGGTACAGCAGTAGCGGTGGCGGGCACCGCCATTGGTCTGGCGCGTCTGGCGCCGGAGAAGCTGCCGCGGGTCGGCATGCTGTCGGCCACGTTTTTCGTGGCGTCCTTCATCTTCATTCCCGTTCCGCCGACCAGCGTCCATCTGATCCTCAATGGCCTGGTCGGTATTCTGCTCGGCTGGAGCGCCTTTCCCGCGTTTCTGGTCGCGCTCTTTCTCCAATCGCTCTACGGCTTCGGCGGGATGACGGTGATCGGCGTCAATACGGCTGTCATTGCGGTGCCGGCGATCTGCTGCTATCATGTCTTCGCCCCCCGCATGCGTACGTCGATCGGCGGGCGTGCATTCCTGTACGGTTTTCTCTCGGGGGCGCTGGCGATTGTCGGCACCTGCGTGCTGTTGTCGCTGTCGCTTTACCTGAGCGGTGAGGAAGGCGAATTTCTGGTCGCGGCCTGGACGGCCGCCGTTGGCCATGTGCCCGTTATGCTGGTCGAAGGGCTGGTGACCGGGGCGGCGGTGGTATTCCTGCAGAAAGTGCGGCCCGATCTTCTGGCGGGCACGCTCCCGCCCCCAGGCCTGGGGAAAGAGGAGGCTTCCCATGCGTAGTTCTGTTCGTAGATGGACGATAGGTCTGATATTGGGGGTGGTGCTGTTGCTGCCCGGCGTGGCGCACGCGCACAAGGTGGTCGCCTACGCGGACGCCTATGGAACCGAGGTGGAGGGCGGAGCCGCCTTCTCGTCGGGCGACCCGATCACGGGAGCGAAGGTGACGGTCTACTTCCCGGACGGGAAGGTTGCGCTGGAAACGAAATGTGACGAGAACGGGGAATTTGCCTTCGAAGCGCCGTATCGCTGCACGTATCGGGTGGTGGTGGATGCCGGCGAGGGGCACAAGGCCGAAGCCAGGGTGCGGGAAGAAAACCTGGATGCCTCCCTGCCGCCCTACAAGGGCGGCGGTGCCCCCGCCGCGGCTCCGACGTCCGAAGCGGTGGCCGAGACGACGGCGGAAGCGCCGGATGCGGTCGCAGGTGCGGCTGCGGCGGGTGTGAGCCCCGATGTTGCCGCCGAGCGGATCGACGAAGCGCTCAAGAAGCGCCTGCGCCCCCTCAATGAACGGATCGACCAACTCACGGAGAAGATGTGGTTCCGGGACATCCTGGGCAGCATCGGCTTCATATTCGGCGTCTTCGGCGTCGCGTTCTATGTGCTGGGCAAGCGCAGCGCATCGTCGGGCGGCACGCCGCCGAAGCAGGGCTGAGGACTTCAGGTGGCCGGCGTTCACCACCTCAGTTTCCGTTCGCTTGAGGGCGACTCGGTTCTCCATCGCCTCGATCCGCGTGTCCGTGCAGGTGTGGCCCTGGTCCTGGGTGTCACCGTTGCGGTTGGGGGACGGCTGGAGACGGCGGGGCTGGCCCTCGTGCTGGGCGGGCTCCTGGTGGCGCTCGGGCGGCTTCCGCTGGGCCCGGTGGCGGTTCGCCTGCTTCCGGTCAACCTGTTCGCGCTCTTTCTGTGGGCAACGGTGCCGTTCGGAACGCCGGGCGATGTCCTGTTCGCCCTGGGGCCGTTGCGGTACAGCGTCGCCGGTGCGTGGCGCGCGCTGGAGATTACGCTCGGGGCCAACGCGATCATGCTCTTCGTCATCGCGCTCATGGGGACGATGGAGATCCCCACGCTCGGGCATGCGCTGGCGCGCCTCGGGGTGCCGAAGCGACTGGTGCACCTGCTCCTCTTCATGGTCCGCTATATCGTGCTGGCCGACCGGGAGCTGCACCGGATGCGGTGGGCGCTCAAGTGCCGGGGGTTCCGGCCGGCCGCGGACCGGCATACCTGCCGGACCTACGGGTACCTGGTCGGCATGCTGCTGGTGCGGGCGCTGGACCGCGCCGAGCGGGTCATGGCGGCGATGAAGTGCCGCGGCTGGTGCGGCGAGCTTCCGCTGCTGGACCGCTTTCGCCTCGCGGGGCGGGATGGCGTCTTCCTGTTCCTGTCGGCACTGGCCTTCGCCGCGTTTCTCTGGCTGGAATGGAAAGGACGCGGAGCATGAGCGAGCCGATCCTGGAGGTCCGCGACCTCGCCTTCTGGTATTACCCGGACTATCCCATCCTCGACGGCGCCGCTTTCGCGCTGGCGCCGGGGGACCGCGTGGCCCTGGTGGGGCACAACGGATCCGGCAAGTCGACGCTCCTGCGCCTCCTGGTCGGGTTGCAGCTGCCGACGCGGGGCGCCATCGTCGCCTTCGGTCGGCAGCGGACCGCCGACGCCGACTTCCACGAGGTGCGCCGGCGGATGGGCCTCGTCTTCCAGGACGCGGACGATCAGCTCTTCTGCCCGACCGTGATCGAGGATGTCGCGTTCGGTCCGCTGAACCTGGGGAAATCCAACGAGGAAGCGCGCGCCATCGCCGAGGCAACCCTGGCGCAGCTCGGCATGTCGGCCTTCGCCGAACGCATCATCTACAATCTCTCCGGCGGGGAGAAGCGCCTGGTTGCGCTCGCGACCGTGCTCGCCATGGAGCCGGACGTGCTGCTGCTGGACGAGCCGACGTCGAACCTGGACGAGGGGGCGATCCGGCGGCTCATCGAGACGCTCGGCAGCCTGCCGCAGGCCATGATCCTCGTCAGCCACCACCGGCAGGTCCTGGAGGCGCTCGCCAACCGGGTGCTCCACCTGCATGGCGGCCGGATTCACCCGGCCGACGACTTGCATGCCTGCTGCGACCTCGTCGCCGGACTGGACACGGTCTGACCGCGACAATCCCCGGCATCCGCGCGACACCGTCCGGCGGTCAGCCCCGGTTACAGGGCTGCCGCCGCGTTGGCGTTCGCGTTGTAGGTCCAGTCCTCGCCGGCAAAGCGGGGGGTGAAGGTACCACCCTGTGCCGAAAGCTGGAAGCCGAGCAACCGCTCCTTCAACAGGTCCTCGTGCGCCTCGATGGCGCCGACCGGGTCCTGCGCATAGGCCTCGCGGAAGCCCGGGACCGTCTCCGCCACCTGCGTCAGCGTTCCCCGGGCTGCCATCACCATGAAGCGGCTGGTCAGCGGAGACTCGCGATCAAACAGCTCCTGCACCGCGGCGCCCTGGGGATGCTGGTTCGTGACGCGGATGTGACCGCGGCCGTCCGGTTGGAGGACCAGCTCCTGCTCCGGATCGACGCCCATCTGCCGGAAGAATTTGCCGAGTACGCCCTGCATGCCGGCGAGATCTTCCGAAAAGTCCTGCCCGACCTCGTCCAGCGTCTTGTACGCGCCGTTCCCGGACGGGTCCTTGACCATGCCGAAGATCGACATGGGATCGACCGCCGAGATGCCGTTGCGCGCCAATTCGCTGATCTCGACAATATCGCCGGACGCTGCAGCAACGGATTGTCCATAAGGGGGTTGTGACTTCCCCTGGTTGGCCCCGAAGAGGGCACGCACATCCATCGTTCCGGCCGACCCAATCATTCCGCTTCCGCTCAGCATGGTTTGCCTCCCTGCAATCTTCCAATGCACGCCAATGGGTTATCCCAGGGTTATGCAGACAATCGCCATGCCAGCGGCAGCAGGGGTGTCGGTGTGGAGGGGGGGTGGATTGGCGGATGGACGGACGCGTCAGGCCGGGCAGGAGTGGGTGGAAGCGCCCGCCAGGGCGACCTGCACCGAACCGTCCGGCAGGCGGACCTCGGCGATGGAGCCTTCCGGGACATTGAGTTGCAGCCGGAAGGTGCTCTCCGGGCCAGGCGTGCATTGCCAGTCGACCCGAAGGTTCCCCGCCGGCAGGGGCACGGTCCCGCACGCGGTCCGGAGCGTGCCGCGCCAGGGGGCGACCAGGAGGCGGCTGCCGCCGGGGGCGAGCAGACGTACGCCGAGATAGAGCTGCGGCAGCGCCACCGCCGGCATGGCCGACCAGGCGTGGCATTCGCTGCGGAGATCATCGTACAGCGACTCGGGGCAGGTGGTGAAGCCCTGCCGGGGAATCTCGCGGAAGATGTCCAGCACCCGGGCCGCCTGTCCGGGTGCGTTCGCGGCCAGGAGCGCCTGGAAGACGAAGTACCGGCCGAACCAGGCGGCCTGGCAGAGACCGTCCCGGTCGAGGATCTGCTCCGCGATGCTGCGCTGCTGCCCGAGCGACGCTGCCCGCGAGAGAATGGCCCAGGCGTTCGTGAGCTGGCTCAGCGTATCGGCATCGGCGCGGTCCCGGAACAGGCCGGCCTGCGGGCACCAGAAGCGCCGGTTGGCCTCCGCGGCCATGTGTTCGGCCAGGTCGGCATAGACCCGTGCTTCCCCGTCGTCGCCGAGGGCGGCGAAGAGCGTGGCGGCGGTGCGAAGGCAGGCGATGAAAAGGAAGTTCGGCATCGCGCTCTCGGTTTTCTTGATGCCGGGCGGCAGTCCCCCCTCCCACTGCGGGCACCAGTCCGCCACGCCCCAGTACGGCAGCGGGCCCAGAAGGCCGCTCGCGGTCCGCCGGCGGAGAAACCAGGTGAGCGCGCCCCGCACCGTATCCGCCGTCTCGGAGGCCAGCGCCAGGTCGCCGGTGTAGAGATAGTACTCGTGGAGGGTGGCGATCCAGTGGAGCGTCCAGAGGGGGATTCGCTGCGGTACGCGGGACGGATAGCGGCTGGCGGTGAGCCCTTCGAAATCGCTGGACCACGAGAAGTGCCGGACCGCCTGCCGGGCGAGGGCGGTGTCCCCGCTGCTCCAATAGGCGATCGCGGCTTCGACCTGAACGTCGCCGGCATACTGGAGGCGTTCGAAGTACGGACAGTCCTCGAAGGTTTCGTGGCTGCAGAGCTCGAGTGTCCGGCGGCTGATGGCGCCGACGCGGTCGAGTTCCTCGTCGTCGCTGGCGAAGGCGCCGCGCATGTGGAACGGGTAGGTTGTCTCCAGCACCCCGCCGAGCCGGAGCAGCAGCGGTTCGGCCGCGGTCCGGACGCGGATGCGGAGAAAGCGGAACGCCCGCCACGTGTGCGGCATCCAGGTTGCTTCCGCCGCTGCGACGTCGATGCTGTCGGTCATGCATGTTGCGGGGTCGAGCGGGGCGTGCGGCTGGGCGGGATCGCGAACGAAGCCGTTCGGCCCGGTCAGGCGTTCGGCGTAGACGAGTTCGATGCGCGCGCCGTGCCCGCCGCGGGTGGCGAGGAGCGGAAACGCGGTGGTGAGCGCGCCGTGATCGAGGTGGAACTCCGCCGCCGTCCCGGCCGGGACCGGCAGCCAGTCGCCGCCCTCCAGGGTCTGCCCGAGTGCGTCCGCATCCAGCCCCTCCACGTCGAATGGTGCGCCCGCGTGGAGGTGCGTCTCCCGCAACGGCGGGATGCTGCGCGGGGTCAGGCGGTGCGGGAAGGGGCTGTCGTTGTCGCGTGCGGCCGCCGCGGGCGGGACCAGCTCCCGCGCCGCCGGCCAGTCGGCGTCGTCGAAGTCGGGCCGTGTCCAGCGGGCCAGCCGCTCGGTCAGGCGGATTGCTTCGCGCGGACCGGCGCACGGGACCCCGGGTTGGCGGAGCAGCCGGAGTTCGTCCGCCCAGACGGCCCGCCACTGCCGGTCGGACGCGAGCGAGACC
>CAZKKD010000013.1:0-23096 GCA_964553265.1 uncultured Planctomycetales bacterium
AACAAGGTTTGGAATTTTATGCTATATCTTTAGATTCCCCCAATTTACCGAACTTCTACAACTACACCGTGCGCGTCAAGGACGGTCGAAGCGTCGAAACCCGGCACAACCCGAACTGCGAGGCCGTCACCGGCTATACGCCCGAGGACTTCGCGGGCGACGATCTCCTCTGGATTGCGATGGTGCCGGAGGCCGACCGGCCCGGCGTGCTGGCCCAGACCGAGGCCGTTCTCCGGGGCGAGACCCCGCCGCCGCTGGAGCACCGGCTCGTGCGCCGCGACGGCGCGACGGTCTGGGTGCGCTCGGTGCTCATCCCCCACTGGACGCCGGAGGGGACGCTTCACGAGTACACGGGCATCCTCTCCGACATCAGCGAGCAGAAGACGGCCGAGCGCAACGAAGCGCGCTATCGCGACGCCCTGGAAGCAACCTACGAGCTCGCGACCACCAACCGGGGCTCCACCCTCACCGAAATCTGCGAAAGTGCGGCGCTGAAGCTGGCGTCCTTTCTGGAGGTGGACTGCGTCGTCATCCGCGTCCACTACATGGGGGCCTTCCGCACGCTGTCGCTGGCGCGGGGCGGCCGGATCCGCACCGACGACCTGGCGGTCGAGGCCTGCCCGTTCTGCGACCACATGGACGACGCCCACGATCCGACCTGCTCCACCGGATCCCAGGCGCCCTCCCATGACGCGGCCTGCCGGCGCAAAGGCGACTACGCCAGCTTTGCCTGCCAGCCGGTGGTGAACTCGAACCAGAAGCGCATCGGCCTGATCTGCGCCCTCGACCATGCCGATACGCCGTTCCACGAAAGCGACCTGCGGCTGATGGAGATCTTCGCCCGCCATATCGCGTTCGAGGTGGAACTGGCGGAGCAGCGCACCGCACTCCTGCGCAAGGAGCGGAACGAAATGCTGGGGCAGATCGCCGGCGCCTTCGCCCACGAGGTGCGCAACCCCCTCAACGGGATCAGCGTGACGATGGAGTTGCTGCGCGAAAAGCTGAAGGAACGGGACGATCTTCGGAAATACCTGGACCGGCTGGACCGCCAGAGTCATGCGCTGGCCAACCTGATGGACGATCTCCTGCAGATTCGCCGGCCCGTCCAGCCGGACGCGTATGTGCGCAAGGATGCCCTGGCGCTCTGCCGCGACAGCCTGGCGGCCTGGAAGGAGGCGCAGACAGGCCTGGACGGCCGCACCTGGCGGTGCGAAGCCGACGGCGACGAGGTCCCGGTCGTCTCGGTGGACCCCGACCGCTTCGTCCAGGTACTCGGGAACCTGCTCTCCAACGCCGCCCAGCACAGCCCCGACGGCAGCACCGTCTCCCTGCGCGTCGGCCGCCATGGCAAGGACGCCGTCATCCGCCTCTCCGACGAGGGCGCCGGCATCCAGGCCGACCCCGTGGAATCGGTCTTCGACCCCTTCTTCACCACGCGCAAGCGCGGCTCCGGCCTGGGGCTCAGCATTGTCCGCCACGTGATTGAACAGCACGGGGGCCAGATCCTGGCCTACAACCACCAGTCCGCCCCCGGCTGCACCTTCGAGATCCGACTGCCCGCCGTGGACTGACGGGCCGCCTGCGAGACAATTCCGGCCGACTCGTCTCATTTCCGAAATACGCGTCTCGATACCGAGAAGATCGACCTCGCCTGCTTTGGCGTGCATTGCTGCATTGCTTGCGGGAGCCCCGCACGCGCCCCTGCAGGCGGGAAGTGCGGTGGGCACGCGCGTTGCACCCGGACCCCACGCAACCCGTTACGGAAGTGCATCGCGGCGGAGACGGGTCCGGCTGCGCATCGCCGCTTCCGGCAGTGGAAGAAACGAGGGCATCGTGAATTTTCTGCAGCGGTTTCCGTGGAAGTACCTGGTCCGCCGGCTGGTGAAGCGCGGCGGGTTTGTCGACCCGTTCAGCCTTCTTGAGCGGCTGGAGCGGTTCGCGCAACGCTCGGAGGTAAGCGTTCCGGCGGAGCTCCTGCGCGCGGGGGTGGCGTTCCATGCGCGGGGCCTGCTGAACACGAAGGCGATCCAGACCAACCGCGACTGGGTCTGGCCGTACTGGGTGGAGGAGCAGTTCGATCCGGCAAGCGATGCGTTTCTGCCCCGGGCGTTCAGCATCACCCACGTCAACCTGACCCACCGCAACTGGACCGGGCTGGGCCTGCCGGGATGCGCGCACTACCCGGTGGTCGATCCGCGGGGACTGCTCACCCCGTACCTGGACGGGTGGTCGATCGACGCCTGGGTGGTGGATGCCGACGGGCAATGGCTCTTCCCGTCGCGGCAGCCGTCCGCCGCGCAGGCCGAGTCCGTCGAGGACGATCACCTGACCGTGACGACGACGACCGAAGACGGACCGCGTCGGCTGCATCTCCAGGCGTGGTGTGCAGCCGGCGAAAGCGATCCCGTCTGCCGCCTTGCCGTGGAAGCGACGGCCGGCGGTGGGGGGCGCCTGGTGCTGGCGCTGCGGCCGTACAACCCGGAGGGGGTGAGCCTGGTCGACCGGATCGACCTGGCCGACGACCGGCGCGGCTGGACGGTCGACGGCGTGCCGGCGGTGCGCTTCGCCGAGGCGGTGGAGCGGCATGTGGTGGCCACCCACCGCGAAGGCGACGTGCAGATCGGCTGCCTCGATCGCGAGGATGCCTCCGGCGTCCAATGTGAAGCCGGCCTGGCCATGGCGGCGGCGATCTTCGCCCTGCCGCCGACGGGGGCGCGGACGGTGGAGCTGACGGTGGACCTCGGCGGCGAAGTGGAGGCCGCCCCCCTGGCCACCGGCGCGCCGCGGACGGGCTGGACCGAGGCGCTGGCGCCGGCCTGCCGGCTGACGCATCCGGCGCCGCGATTCGAAGCGCTCTTCGACGCCTCGCTGCGGACGCTGGTGCTCCTGGCCCCGGGCGAGGTAGCGCCGGGGCCGTACACGTACAAGCGCTTCTGGTTCCGCGACGCGGCGCTCATGCTCCACGCGATGCTGCTGGCGGGCCTGGAGGACCGGGCCCTTGCGGCGCTCGAAACCTTCGCCAACCGGCAGACCGTCGGGGGCTATTTCCGTTCGCAGGACGGGGAGTGGGACAGCAACGGGCAGGTGCTCTGGATTCTGCGGCGGGCGGTGGAACTGACGGGCCGGCCGCTGGACGAACGCTGGCGCAAGCGTATCCGCGCCGCGGCGGAGTGGATTGCCGCCAAGCGCTGCCCTCTCGGCGCGGGCGAGCTGCACGACGGTCTCCTGCCGGCGGGCTTCAGCGCCGAGCACCTCGGCAACAACGATTACTACCTCTGGGATGACTACTGGGCGGTGGCGGGGCTGCAGGCGGCGGCGTGGTTCTTCCGGCGCTGGGACGATGCGGAGCGGGCGGACGCGTTCGCGCGGGAGGCCGACCACCTTTCGCGCTGCATCGCCGCCAGCCTGGAGCGGAGCGCTGCGCACCGCCGCCACCCCGGGCTGCCGGCCTCGCCGTACCGCCGGATGGACGCGGGGGCGGTGGGTTCGCTCGCGGCCAGCTATCCGCTCGGCCTCGTCGGCGACACGGACCCGGCCGTCGCGGCGACGGTGGGGTTTCTCACCGAGCATTGTTTCGTGGACGGGGCATTTTTCCAGGAGATGATCCACGCGGGGATGAACGCGTATCTCACCCTCCACGTGGCGCAGTGCCTGCTGCGCGCCGGCGAGGGGGCGCAGGCGCTGGCGATGACGCGGCGGGTGGCCGACCTCGCCTCGCCCACCGGCCACTGGCCGGAGGCCATCCACCCCCGCACCGGCGGCGGCTGCATGGGCGACGGCCACCACGGCTGGGCCGCGGCGGAGTGGGTTGTACTGCTGCGCAACCTCTTCGTGCGGGAAGAAGCGGACGGACTGGTCCTGGCCGGCGGGCTGGCGCCGGAAGCGCTGGGCCGCGGGACGCCGGTTCGCCTGGGCCCCACGGCAACGCCCTGGGGACCGCTGCACGTCGAGGCCGAGACCGACGCGGACGCGCTCACCGTGCGGTGGCGCTGCGATCTGCGGGCCGAAGCCCTGCCCACGCTCACCGTCGCGCCGCCGGGTCTGATCCCGAAGCGCATCGACACCCCGCCGGCCGAGGGCGAGGTGCGCCTGCCGCTGGGCAGCGGAACCGCCGGGCCGGCAACGGAGGGCACGCCATGAAGATTGCGATGTTCACCAACACCTATACGCCGCATGTCGGGGGGGTCGCCAACTCGGTCCGGCGCTTTACGGAGCAGCTGCGCGAACGAGGCCACCGGGTGCTGGTGGTGGCGCCGGTCTTCCCGGATCAGCCGGAGGACGAGGAAGCGGTCCACCGCGTGCCGGCGATCCAGAACTTCAACGGGAGCGACTTCTCGGTGGCGCTGCCGATCAAGCCGGATCTCGACGCGCGGCTGCGCGACTTCGGGCCCGACCTGCTCCATGCGCACCACCCCTACCTCCTGGGCGACACCGCGCTTCGGGCCGAAGCGGAGCTGGGCACGGCGCTGGTCTTTACGCACCACACCTTTTACGAGCACTACACGCACTATACGCCGATCGACGGGGAGGTCTTCCGCCAGTTCGTGGTGGAGTTGAGCACCCGTTACGCCAACCTGAGCGACCGGGTGATTGCACCGAGCGAGAGCGTGGCGGCCATCCTGGCCGAACGCGGCGTCACGACGCCCATCGAACCCATCCCGACGGGGGTGGACTGCGCACGCTTCGCGTCCGGCGACGGCGCGGCGGTCCGGCGCGAGGCCGGCATCCCGCCGGAGGCGCATGTCGTCGGCCACCTCGGCCGCCTGGCCGAAGAAAAGAACCTGGCGTTCCTGGGCGACGCGGTGGCCGACTACCTGGGCGAACGCGAAGACGCCTGGTTCCTGGTGGTGGGCGACGGCGACTTCCGCGACGGGCTGGAAACCCGGCTCCGGGACCGAGGCGTGGGCGACCGGACGGTCTTCGCCGGCAAGCGAACGGGAGCCGACGTCGTCGACGCGTACCACGCGATGGACGTCTTCGCGTTTGCCTCGAAGAGCGAAACGCAGGGCATGGTCCTGGTCGAAGCCTTCGCCAGCGGCGTCCCCGTCGTCGCGCTGGATGCTCCCGGCGCGCGGGACGTGGTGCGCGACGGCGAGAACGGGCGGCTGGTGGAGACCGAATCGCGCGAGGCCTTTGTCGCGGCGCTGCAGTCGCTGGAGCCGCCGCGGCTGGAGGCCCTTGCCGAAGGCGCACAGGCGTCCGCCGGGAGGTGGAGCCTGACCCGTTCGGCCGACCGACTGGAGGCGCTCTACAAAGCCGTCCTCGGCGAGACGCGCGCAGGCACCGACCGGGAGGCCTCCGAGTGGCAGACGCTACAGCGGCGCCTGGAACGCGAATGGGTGCTGTGGAGCAACCGCGCCGCCGCGCTGGGCGACGCCCTGACCGCGCCGGGAGGGCCCTCGCCTTCATGATCAGCCGCGTCTTTGCCGTCCTTCGCCACCTCCGCCGCGCATTCCACCGCAGCGAATGGATTCGGCGCATCCTGCGCCTGCCGCCGGACGCGTCCGCCCCCCCGGAGGCTGCGGGACTGCTGCTGGTCCAGATCGACGGGTTTGCAAAGCGACAGCTCGAGCGTGCGATCGCCGACGGGCGCATGCCGTTTCTGCGCCGATTACGGGATCGCGAGGAGTATGTGCTCCATCCGCTCTACAGCGGCATCCCGAGCACCACGCCCGCGGTGCAGGGCGAGCTCCTGTACGGGGTGCGGACGGCGGTGCCGGCGTTCCAGTTCCGCGATCACGAGAGCGGGGAGCTGACATCCTTTCTCGATACCGTCACGGCCAAACGGGTGGAGCGGCGCCTGGCCGCCACGGGCGACCCCGCCCTGGCCGGCGGTTCCGCCTACAGCAATGCCTACACCGGGGGCGCGACCGATGCAGGCTTCTGTGCCTCCTCGCTGGGGCTCTCGGCGCGCCTGCGCGAGTGCGGGCCGCTGCGCCTGATCGCGTCGCTGGTGCTGTACGCGGTGCTCTTTGTCCGCATCGTTCTGCTGATCGGCATTGAGCTGGCGCTCGCCGTCTACGATCTCGTGCGCGGCGCCATGGCGGGGCGCAGCTTCTGGTACGAGGTGGCGTTTCTGCCCAAACGGGTCGCCATCACCATCCTGCTGCGGGAGGTGGTCACCATCAGCGGCTGCGTGGACGCCATGCGCGGGGTGCCGGTCATCCACTGCAACTACCTCGGCTACGACGAGCAGTCGCACCGGCGCGGGCCGGGCTCGCGCTTTGCGCACTGGAGCCTGAAGGGGACCGACCGCTGCATCGAAGCGCTCTGGCGCGCCGCGCAGCTCTCGCCCGAGCGGACGTATGATTTCTGGGTCTACTCCGATCACGGGCAGGAGGCGACGGCCTGGTACCATACCGAAACCGGGCGCTCCCTGCAGGAAGCGGTGGAGGCTGTCTTCCGCGACGCGGGGGTCGATCTTGAGGAAACCGGAACCGAAGCGTCGCAGACGCAGACTGCGCGAGCCCAGCAACGCCGCCTGCTCAGCGGCGATCTCATCCTCAATCTCTTCCGCTGGCCGAGCCGGAACGAGACGGAACGACCGGTGCAGGTCGCCCCCATGGGGCCGGTCGCGCATGTCTATGCGCCTGTGGAACTTGCAGATGCAAAAGTCGAACGCATTGCCGACGACCTGGTCCGCACCGCCGACGTGCCCATCGTCTTGCGGGTCGACGAACACGACGCCGTCGTGGCCCACACGGCGGACGGGCGCCACGCGCTGCCCGGCGACGCGGCCGCGCTGCTCGGTCCGGATCGCACCGATGCGGGCCGGGTCGGGACCGACTTGGCGGCGCTGGCGCGGCACCCGGACGCGGGCGACTGGGTCCTGCTCGGGTGGCGCCGGGAGGGGCGTCCCCTCACCTTCGCGCACGAAAACGGGTCCCACGGCGGGCCGGGAACGGACGAAACCGGTGCATTCGCGCTGCTGCCCCCCGATGCCCCGCTCGACGAGGTGGCCGGGTCGCTGCGGCCGCTGGATCTGCACGCCGCCATCCTTCGTGCGCGCGGACTGCGCGACCATCCGGCCGGCCGGCCGGCCGCCCAGCCGGCTGCCGCCGGGCGCGAACGCGACACTCCGACATCCCTGCGCGTCATGACCTACAACATCCACTCCTGCCGGGGGTTGGACGGGCGCACCTCGCCGGGACGCATCGCGCGTATCATCGCGCGCAGCAACCCTGACCTCGTGGCGCTGCAGGAGGTGGACGTCGGTCGCCAGCGGACCGACACGGTAGACCAGGCGCGCACCATCGCACACCTCCTGGAGATGGAATACCACTTCCACCCCGCCATCCGCCTGGAAGAAGAGCAATACGGCGATGCCCTCCTCGGCCGACTCCCCCTGCGGCTGGTCCGCTCGGATGCGCTTCCCGGCGACGGGCGCGGCGAGCAGCGCGGCGCGCTCTGGGTAGAGGCGGACGCCGACGGGACGCCGATCCAGGTGCTCAACACCCACCTGGGCCTGACCGCCCGCGATCGCGCCCGCCAGACCGAAGAATTGGTCGGCCCGGACTGGTTGGGCGCCGCCGTGGAGCGCGGACCGGTGATCCTCTGCGGGGACCTCAACGCGCTGCCGCGTTCGCAGGTCCACACCGCGTTTGCCCACCACCTGCGTGACGCCTGCACCGCCGCGCCCGACGCCGGGACGGACCGTCCCCGCACCTGGATGGGACTCGGACGGCTGGACCACGTCTTTGTGTCGTCGGAACTCGCTGTGCAGAAAGTGGTTATGCCCCGAACGCACCTGGTCCGCGTCGCCTCGGACCACTGGCCGCTGGTGGTCGACCTGCAGGTTCCGGCCGCGCTCCGGCAACATGTCTAGGACGCGTCCTTGGGCGGTCTGCGGCCGGAGATCCGACCGTATCCGGAAAACTACTCCGACAAATCTGCAACATCATTCAAAACCGTATGTTGCAGATCTGCGCCATCAGCACAGACCCGAACGCGAAGCCAATGTCAGGAGAATCCGTAACCTGTATAATATAAATGACTTATGAAACCGAATGGCACTATTCTTGTTTCGGTTGGCCCTTTGGAACGCACCTTGCGACTCCATGCGCAGCGACGTGCAGCACCAGCGAACCCGGGGTCGGCCCCGGGACCTGCGTGAGCCCGGGCGGACAACGATGGGCAACACCCAGTTCGTCACACTACACATGGTACGGAGAGAACGTCGTGACGCGGATCCTGGTGGCGGACGATGACAACGACTACCTGGACTCGATGGTGGAGGGCCTGGAGGCACGGGGGTTCGAGGCCGTGGGCCTGTCCGACCCCGCCGATGCCCTCGCAGCCGCGGAACGGGAGGTGTTCGACGCGGCGCTGGTGGATTTGGACATGGGATCCGAGCATGCCAAGGACGGGCTGTACATCGGACGGGTGCTGAAGCTCTCCACGCCGGGGGTCCGCCTGGTGCTGATCTCCGGACAGGACGGCGCGCGGCTCGCCCAGGCCGCCACGGCGGCGGGCGCGGACGTGCACCTTTCGAAGCCGATCACGGTCCGGAAGACGGTCGAAACGCTCAGCGCACTCGGTGTTGAACCGCAATGACCGAGGTGTCGCGTTGAAAATCGGAAAGGAGTTTCCTCATGCCTCCGCATCCCCCAAACAGCGAGACCCGGGAAATTCTCAGCTTCAAGGAAACCGAGGATGCGTCGATCCTGGTCTACCGGGAAGGGAGCGAGACGGTCTGCGAACTTTCGGGCCGCGCCGCGCCGTGGGCCGACAACGCACTGCTGGCCCGGTGCCTGCAGGAACTGAAGCGGGCCGCACCGGACAGCGCACCCGCCGCCTCCTCCTCTTCGCCGGACAGTCAGAGCCCGGAGGCGATTGCCCTGGACGCGATCGACCTGCACCTGGTGCTCCGCGCCCCGGCCGGTTGACCGCGCCGCCCCCCTCCTTTCGCTGCGCCTTCCTGCCGCACAGCCCGGCCTCGCCGTAGCAAACCAGCGAATCGGCGAACTTGCGAACGAACCGCTTCGCTTCAGGAGCCGCGGGAAAGATCGTATTTCTTGAGTTTCCGGTAGAGGGTGGCGCGGCTGACGCCGAGGGCTTCAGCGGTGCGCATGATGTCGTGATTGTGGGCTTCGAGCGCGTTGCGGATGTGATGGGCTTCCTGCTGGTCGAGCGACCATCCCTTCGGGCCGACAGCCTCCGTCCCGGTGCCATCGTCGCCGCCGGAGGCCCCGGCCGCGCCGTCGTCGCCGAAGCCGGGAAGGCCTTCGAACGTCAGCGCCCCTTCCGGGGAGAGGAGGCAGGCTCGCTCGACGACGTTGCGGAGTTCGCGGATGTTGCCGGGCCATTCGTACGCGGATACGGTATGGATGACGGTTTCGGGAATCTCCCGGCCACTGCGGCTCATGGACGCGACAAGGTGCGCGACGAGCGCCGGCAGGTCTTCCACCCGCTCCCGCAGCGGAGGGACCCGCACCGGAAAGACGCAGATGCGGTAGTACAGGTCTTCGCGGAAGCGCCCCGCCCGGGTTTCGGCGAGGAGATCCTTGTTCGTTGCGCAGATGAGGCGGAAGTCGCTGCGGCGGGGCTTGGTCTCCCCCACCCGACGGAACCGTTTCTCTTCGATCACCTTCAGCAGCTGCGCCTGGACGGCAAGGTCCATGTCGCCGATCTCGTCGAGGAAGAGCGTCCCCCCGTTCGCGAGCTCCACCAGGCCCTCGCGGTTCTCCACCGCGCCGGTGAAGGCGCCCTTCCGGTGGCCGAAGAGCTCGCTCGCCAGGAGTTCGCCACCGAGAAAGCTGCAGTTTACCTCCACGAACTCGCCTTCGGCGCGGGCACTGCTGTCGTGGATCCACTTGGCGAGGATGCCCTTGCCGCTGCCGGTTTCGCCCTCGATGAGGACGACGGCTTCGTTGTGTGCCGCCGATTCGGCAAGATCCCACATCCGCCGGGCCGCTTTGCTCTCGCCGAGGAAGACGTTCTCCTTCTTGGCCAGGCGTTCGCGGGCGGCGTTGCGCCGGCGGAGCTGCTCGAGCTCAAGGCACTTCTCCAGGGAAGCATGGAGCTGGTCCGGGTTGATGGGTTTGGTGAGAAACTGGTCCGCGCCGCGATGCATCGCCTCGACAGCAGTCGGAACGTCGTCGCCGCTGCCGGTGACCACGAGGATGGCGAGGTGCGGGTGCTGTTTGGCGAGATCGGGGATCCAGTCGAGCCCGTTCCCGTCGGGAAGCTTGAGATCCAGAAGCATGCCGTCGATGCCGCCCTCCTCGAGGGCGTTGGCGGCTTCCTGGATCGTTCCGGCGCACCGGCTGCGATAGCCCTTGAGCTCCAGGAACTCGCCCAGGCTTTCGGACGCATCCGGGTCGTCGTCCACGATCAACACCAGCGGTTCCATGTCCATCCTCTCCCTCATTCTGCCCGTGTGCAGGCGGGCCGCCTCTTTCTATAGCCGAACGGGAACGGTTTGGCAAATGCCGATCATCATTCCGAAGCGCTTACCGGGCTCCGCCCGCGGCGGGCGGCG
Source organism: uncultured Planctomycetales bacterium (assembly GCA_964553265.1). Classification (GTDB taxonomy): domain Bacteria; phylum Planctomycetota; class SZUA-567; order SZUA-567; family JAFGNG01; genus CAZKKD01. The sequence continues at coordinate 10,481 of CAZKKD010000013.1, forward strand.
ACTGGTCCGGCCGGAAGTGCGACCAGGGGGGGTAGTTGCCCCGCGGCACATGCTCAAGGTCGCCCCAGTAGGGCGGCTTGCGGAAATGTTGATGGATGCGTTCCTCGTAGGGACGGTTGACCGCGTCGACGCCCTCGTAGGCGGGGCTCTCCTCCACCTCCTGCTTCGCGTGATCGATGTCGACCGCGCGGGCGGCCCAGTCGACCCGTTCCACCCAGTTCGGCCCGATCAGCACCTTGCGGCCGCCGGGGAGCCAGTTGCGCGTGTCGATGACGAAGTAGCGCAGGAACCAGACTTCGCTGTCGGCCAGCGCGTCCTCGACGTGGCCGATGGTCCCGTCGGTCGCCTCGATCCGGTAGCCACGCACCTCGCGCAGGCTGCGGAGGTGCGGATCCCCGTCCGCCATCGCCTCCTCGGGCGTCTGCGGCCGCGGGAGCGCGGCGGTCCAGTAGGCGCTCCATCCGTAATACTGCGCCAGGTCCGCTTCCAGCCGCCGCGAAACCGGCAGATCCTCCGCGATGGAGGGCGAGCGTTCGATGGCCTCTTTCGTCAGCGAAACGCGCAACTGCTCGTCGGAAAAGACGGGCCGTTCGACCGCTTCCGGCGCAAGCAGCACCAGGCGCCCGGGCAGCCAGGCGCCGGTATCGGCGACGATGTAGCGCAACCCCCAGATCTGATCGTCAAAGTAGAAGTCGTGCACGCGGCCGATGTTTCCGTCGGCGGCGTGGAGGCGGTATCCGATGAGATCGTTCATGGAGAGCAGCATGGCAACTTCCTCCTTCGGCAGGCCCGCGGCCTACAGGCTGTGGACGTGACGCGCGAGCAGCTTTACCTCGTCGATGGAGAGGACCCCGTCGGCCGCCTTGCGGAGCGCGTCGGCCAGGAGCGGCCGCGCCCGGCGCCCGAGGCAGTCCTCCAGTTCCGGCCGGTCGAGCTGGCGCCCCACCGCATGCGCGGTGTCGCGGTCGACGGGCACGAGTTCAAAGACGCCGGTGCGCCCGGCATAGGCGTCCTTCCGTTGGTCCGGGTCGCCGGACGGGCGGTAGACGTGAGCGGGGACCTGGACGTCGTACTGTTCGAACAGGGCGATCGCGTCCTCGTCCGGGGCCACCTCGGTCCGCGCATCCGGGCGCAGGCGCCGCATCAGGTGCTGGCCGACCAGCATCCGGAGCGCCGAAGAAAGCACGTAGCGCGGCACCGAGAGGTGGTAGAGCGCTTCGACGGCCACGGCGCACGACGGCGCATGCACGGTGGCGAGCACCAGGTGGCCGGTCATGGCGGCGCGTGCGGCCACGACCGCGGAGCGCGGGTCGCGGATCTCGCCGACGAGAATGACGTCCGGATCCGCGCGCAGGAGCGTTCGCAGGCCTTCATACATGGTGAGCCCGTGATCCGGGTCGGCCTGGATCTGACGCACGCCCGGCAGATGCAGTTCGACCGGATCCTCGATGGACGCGATCACCTGCTCTTCGGACTGGAGCGCGTTCGCGAGGCCGTAGAGGGTGGTCGACTTGCCGGAGCCGGTATCGCCCGAGACGACGACCAGCCCCACCGGGATCTCCAGCGTTTCCCGCAGGAGCGCGGCGTCCGGATCGGACAGTCCCAACTGGGACAGTCCGAGGCGCTGCGGACCGGCGGACAGGAATCGCAAATGGATGGCTTCGCGGGGAAACCCGACCGGAAGGATGGAGACGCGGACATCGTGTTCGGCGTCGTCCTCCACCACGGTGAACTGTCCTTCCAGGGGATGGAATGCGCGATCCATGCGGAGTTCCGCGGCCACGCGCACCTGGTTGAGCAACCGCTCGCAGAGCGCACGGGGCACCGTCTCCTCGGCGTGGAGCAAGCCGTCGATGCGCAGGCGGACGCGCTTGCCCGCCTCCACCGGATCGAGGTGCACATCGGTCGCGCCCCGCCGGAGGGCGTTCTGCAGAATGCTGCCGAGTGGTTCTTCCATGTCGACCAGCGTCATGCCGGGTTCGGCAGACGCGGACGATGTTGTTGCGGTCCGGCCGGTTTCATCGACCATTGTGGCTCTCCTTGCGCTCCGGGTTCGCTTGTTCTCCCGGCGCCTTCACGCTGGACGGTCAGTCGGACGCGACCGTCAACTCGGCGGTCACCACCTGGCGCGCTCCGGCGGAGAGCGCTTCGTCGACTGCGGCCCGGACCGCGCGGTAATCCTCGACCGTTCCGGCCAGCGACACGACCCCCTCATCGGCGCGCACCTCGACTCCGGCTCCGCCGAGATAGGGGTTCCAGCGCAACTGGTCCCGCACGTCGCGGACGAGTTGCGGATCGGTCTTCTCCTGGTGCATACGGGGCGGACCGGCCGCGCCGCGCAGGCGGTTGCGGACGTCGACCACGCCGGCGACGCGCTCCGCGACGCGCTGGGCCTGCCGAACGTTGAAGTAAGAACCGACGTCCCCCTTCAACGTCGCGCGGCCGTTGCGGACGCGGATGCGGATGTCGTTGCGGTCCACGTAGGGATCGGCGGCGAGGGCCTCGGCCACCCGTTCCTTCAGCACCGGGTCTCCGGGCGTCGTGAACGGGCGTACCTTCAGGCGGTTGCGCACCCAGACCACCCCGACGGTGTCTTCCGCCACCTGTCCGGCCGCCTGCCTGGCCGGCAGGTTCTCCACCGACCCGGAGAGCGTCACCACCCCGTCCTCGACGTGGATGTCGGGGTTGAACGAATGGACGCGCGGGTGGAAGAGAAGCGCGTCCCGGACCGCTTCGCGAATGCTCTCGTCGCTGCGGATCGGATCGGCGGCGCGCCGTGGCGCGGTCGACCGCAGCAGCGGATCGACCGCAAGATTCTCCGCGTTCACCAGTTCGACCCCCGCGACCCAGGCGGCTTCGATGGCCCGGCGGCGTTCGTCGAGGCTGCCGACCGTTCCGGCCAGCAGCACGCGTCCATCCTCCACGTCGACGGTGAAACGCTCCGCATCGAGCCAGACATCGATCTCGAAGCGGCGCAGAATGTCTTCCCGGATTTCGCCGTCCGGACGGTGCTGCGTTTCCGGGACTTCAATTTCGTTCTCGATTGCGCGCACGCCGTCGACCCCCGCCACAGCGGCGCCGGCAATGCGGCGTTCCTGCCAGGAGGAAGCCTGCCCGGCGAGGGTGACCCGTCCGGCTTCGGCGCTGATGGAGATCGCGTCCCGCTCAACGGCTGGATCACGGACGAGCGCGGCTGCAACCGCGTTGCGGAGCTCCGCATCGGTCTGTCCCGCCGGAACGTGCACCTCCAGCATGTCGACAATGCTGCGGACCCCCCGCACGCCGCCCGCCAGGCGTACGGCGCGGCGTTTTGCGAGCAGATGATCCGCGGTGCCCTCCAGCTTCACGACACCGTCGTAGACGCTGATGTCCATGTTGTGCGGGTTGACGCCTTCGTCGTAAAGCAGTTCGTTCTCCACCGCCAGCGCAATTTCCTGGTCGTCGAGCCCGCCGTCGTCCTGCGCGGCAGCCATCCCCTGCCCCAAAAGCGTCAGCATGGCCAGGACGGCAACCACGCACGTCCGCTGTCCCGCTTTCCACGTTTCTCCAACCCGGCCGTCTTCACTCCGCACCTGGCAACGCTTCATCTTTGCATCCCTTCCTGTAGGAATCGGTGGTGGCCTGCCCCGTGCTGGGTCGGGCCCCGGATGCGACGGAACAGCGGATCCGGTGACCGGCCACGACGCGTCTGACACGATCCTGCACCGTTCCGCCACAACGGCCGTTCCACCACTGCCATGCTCCCGTCTGGGCCTTGCAATGCATGCTTTGGCATGCAGCAGAGCGCAGCCTGGCAGGGACCTGCAGCCGCCATGCCGGCCCGCCCCTCCTGCAGGATACGGGTGGTGGCGCCAACATCGGGGCCTCGTCGGTCCGCGGAATACGCTTCGATGATGAGACGGAGGTCTCACCTTTGCGACAAGCGCGGGTTCCAGATGTGCAACGGGCCGGTGCAGGGTGCGGGGCCGCAACCCTCGACAATGGAATAGGGGTTGCGAAACCGACTGCCGTAGGGAAAGCAGGGCCGCGCGCACCGGCCTTCGGGGTTGACGCGCGCGCCCTGCAACAGGCAAACCTCGGGGAGGAACCTCGCATGCTGTTGCTGGCAAAGACGCTCTTCACCTATGGAATCCGTACGCCGGAGGACGAACTCGGCCACTGCCGCGACCTGTACGTGGACGACCGCGACTGGTCGGTGCGGTACGTGGTGGTCGACACCGGGGGGCTCCTGCCGGGAAAGAAGGTGCTGCTGGCGCCGCAGGTGTTCGGGCCTCCCGATCCCGAGGCGGAGACGCTGCCGACGGGGCTGTCCCCCGAACAGGTGCAGAACGCCCCGGCCCTGGATGAGCACGAACCGGTCAGCCGCCGGCACGAGGCGGCCCTTGCCCGCCACTATGGCTGGGAGGCGCACTGGCTGCCGCCGCTGGCCGCCTTTCCGCCGCCGAACGCGCCTCCGGTTGCCCCGCTTGCGGCCGATCTGCCCGAACCGCAGCCGGCGGGACAGGACAACGACGCCCCTGATCAGACCGGCGCCCACCTGCGCAGCCTGCGGGAGGTCACCGGTTACGGCATCGCCGCCACCGACGCCCCTGTCGGGCACACGGTCGACGGCGTGGTGGAAACCGACGACTGGGAGGTGCACTACCTGCTGGTGGATACGCGCAACTGGTTGCCCGGAAAAAAGGTCCTCATCGATACCGAACGCGTCACCGGCGTCGACTGGCGCGGGCGCCTGTTGCAGGTCGATCGGACGCGCGAAGACATCCGCCAGAGCCCGCCCTTCGCGCCGGATGCGCCGGTCAACCAGGTGGTGGAACACCGCCTGTACGACTATGCCGGTCACCCGCGAGGCGGGTGACGCACGGGAAGGGAATGTCATGGATGAAGACCCCATTTTTGAAGCACGCACCCTGCGGGACGAAGCCGCCCCGTGGTACGTCGCCCGCCGCGAAAACCTGCCCTACTGGCTGCTGCCGCTGCTGCTGGGTCTGGTGCTGCTGCTGATCACCTATCGCCGCCGCCGCAGTCGACTGCACGAAGAGCAGGAAGCGCAGCAGGAGTGGTGCACCGTCCACGAACGCGCCCGGGCCGCCGGCCTGGCGCAGAACGAGGAAGCAGCGCTCATCGACGTTCTGTCCGAAACGGATCTCGTATCCAACGAGGATCCGGTTCTGGCCGACGAATACTTTGACGCCTTCGTGGCGAAACCGCTCGAAACCCGTACCGACCGGGAAACCGTCGACCGCATTCGCCGAAAGCTGTTCGGCGCGGATCGAAACGCTCCCCCCGCGTCCTCCGCCGGCAGCGGTTCCGCCAGCGACCCTTCACCCGAAAGGACCGGGTCGTGAATGGCGCAATGCACACGTTTGCTCCGTTCCTTGCCGTCCTCGCGGCTATCATTGTGCTGACCGCGTTTCTTCGGGCGGGGTTGCGGCGTGCGGGCCCCCCGCCGCTGGTGGCCTTTCTCCTGATCGGGCTGGCGCTGACGGCGGCGGACGCACGATGGGCCTTGTTCGATCCGGTGCACGAGGAGGTGCTGGCCTTCCTTGGCAAAATGGGCGTGATTGTCCTTCTCTTCCGGGTGGGACTGGAGAGTGACGTTCCGGGACTGCTGCGCCAGCTCCGGTCGGCGGGACTGATCTGGATTGGAAATGTGGTGGCCAGCTTCGCGCTGGGCTACCTCTGTGCCCGGCATGTGCTGGACTTCGATTTGATCCCGTCCATCTTTCTGGGAACGGCACTCACGGCCACAAGCCTCGGCGTTACCGTACCCATCTGGCGCCGGCAGAAAAAGCTGTCCAGCCGGCCGGGCGAACTGCTGGTGGATGTGGCCGAGCTGGACGACATCTCCGGCGTGGTGTTGATGGCGCTCCTGTTCGGCGTGGCGCCGGCGCTCCACTCCGGTGACGGGGAGTCGACGGCCCTCCTCGGATCCGTATTCGCGCAGGGGGGATGGCTGCTGACCAAACTGCTCCTCTTCGGCGCGGCCTGTCTCGGGTTCAGTCGCTTCCTGGAACCGCACGTCACCGGGTTTGCCCGACGCATCGAATCGGAAGCGAGTTGCATGCTCACCATCGTCGCGGTCGGCATCTTCACCGCCGCGATTGCGGGTTGCCTGGGGTTTTCGGTGGCGATCGGAGCCTTCTTCGGCGGGCTTGCGTTCAGCCGCGATCCGCAGGCAACGCATCTGGAGCCGGTCTTTCTACCCCTCTATCATCTGTTTGCGCCGTTCTTCTTCATCCACATCGGTTATCGGCTGGCGCCGGATGCGCTGGTCGGCGGCCTGGCGCTGGGAAGCGTGCTCGCGCTCGCGGCGGCGGGCGGCAAGCTGCTGGGCGCCCTGCCGCCGGCGGCATGGGTGGGCGGCGGCGCGACCGCGCTCCTGGTGGGGCTGAGCCTGATCCCGCGCGCGGAAATCGCCATGGTCATCCTCGGCCACGGCCGGCGCCTGGGCGACTGGGCGACGCCGCCGGAAGCCTTTGCGGCCGGCTGCGTCGTGGTGGCGCTCACCTGCATCCTGACGCCCCTGATCCTCCGCCCCGCGATCCGGCGGCTGGCCTGACCCCCTCTGAACGACAGAAAGGACCAACGTGTTCGGCAAACGCATCCGTCTCTTTACGCTGTTCGGTTTCACCGTCAGCATCGACGTCACGTGGTTTCTCCTCTTCGCGCTGGTGGCGTGGTCGCTGGGCGCGGGACTGTTCCCGGCGTGGTACGGCGAACTGTCGGGAACGACGCACGCGGTGATGGGCCTTGCCGGCGCGCTGGGGCTCTTCGTCAGCGTGGTCTGGCACGAGCTCTGCCACAGCCTGGTGGCGCGGCGCTTCGGCATGCCGATGGAGGGGATTACGCTCTTCCTCTTCGGTGGCGTGGCCGAGATGCACGACGAGCCGCCCAGCCCGACCGCGGAGTTCCTGATGGCGGTGGCGGGGCCGATCTCGAGCGTCGTGCTGGGCGCCATCGCATTCGGCGCAAGCCACGGGGCCGGTCTCCTCGGCGCTTCGTCGGCCGTGACGGGCGTGCTGGTCTGGCTGGCGATCATCAACCTGGTCCTGGCCGTCTTCAACCTGGCTCCCGGCTTTCCGCTGGACGGGGGGCGTGCGCTGCGTGCGGCGCTGTGGAGCTACAAGGGCGACCTCCGTTGGGCCACGCGCATCGCCTCCAATATCGGCGGCGGGTTTGGTCTGCTTCTCATGGTCCTGGGGTTCGTCAATCTGGTCGGGGGCAACCTGCTGGGGGGGCTCTGGTGGATCCTCATCGGCATGTTCGTCCGGCAGGCGTCGAACCAGGGGTATCGGCAGCTCGTGGTCCGTGAGCTCCTGGAGGGCGAGCCGGTCCGTCGCTTCATGACGCGGGATCCGGTGACCGTGGCCCCGGCGACGACCCTGGCGCAATTCGTGGAGGACTACCTCTACCGGACGCATCACAAGCTCTACCCCGTGGTCGACGACGGGCGCGCGACCGGGTGCATCCACATCCGGGACGTCAAGCCGTATCCGCGCGACGACTGGGACGACCACACGGTCGGTGAAGCGGCCCGCGATCTCGACGACGCGACCACCATCGCTCCGGACGTTGATGCAACCGACGCGCTGGCCCGGATGCGACGCGGGGAGACCGGCCGTCTCATCGTCGTAGAAGACGGCCAGGCCGTGGGGATGCTGACGCTCCGGGACCTGATGACGTTTCTTTCGATGAAGATGGAACTCGACGACGGGGCCGCGACCGTTCCCGAAGCGCTGGAGCCGGAACTGCGGCAGGCGGCGTCGGACGCTTCGGGCTGACGATGCCGCCCTCCGTCGATGCCTCTCAATCCGATCGCCGCTGGTGGGCCTTCGGCCTGCGCATCCTGGCGGTCGCGCTTCTGCTGGCCGGCGTCCTTGTCCTGCGCGAGCACATCCGCATCGATCAACGGCTCGCCCAACTGGACGCCTGGATCCGGGGCCTCGGCCCGTGGGGGCCGCTCGGGATCATCCTCCTGCAGCTGGTGCTGGCGCTCTTCGCCTTGCCGGCTTCGGTCGTCTCCATGGCGAGCGGAATCTTCTTCGGCCTCACCCTCGGCACCCTCTACGCCTTCGTCGGCGCCGCCTGCGGTGCGATCGTTGCCTTCGCCCTGGCGCGCGTCTTCGCCCGCGACTGGATGCAGCGGCGTCTGGACGGCTACGAGCGCCTCGAAGCCCTGAACCGGGCGGTGGCGAAAGAAGGCCTTGCCCTCTCGGTCCTGATGCGGTTGACGCCCGTCGTCCCGTACAACGTGGTGAACTACTCCCTCGCGCTCAGCCGCATCGGGTGGCGCGACTATCTGCTGGGCGTTCCGGTGCTGCTGCCGGGGACGTTCTTCTATGTCTACTGCGGGCACCTGGTCGGCAACCTGGCCGAAGCGGGTACGGCTGGCATCCGGCGCGCCCTCGGCCCGTGGCAGGGCGCGTTTCTGGGTGCGGCGGTGCTGCTGACTGCAGGCGCGACCCTCGCCATCACCCGCCGGCTCGGGCGTGCCCTGCAGCGCGACCGGGCCGATGCCGGAGACCAGACCCCGCCGACCGAACCGTCCGCATAGGACACGTTGCCCGCCCGACGCGTCCTTAGAAGCTGTTTCAAGATCTCCCGCACAGGTGCCTGCCTCCGGCGCACTGGCGGCCGGGGGCTTCGCCAGCAAGAGACATGCGGAGAAACAGGTGACAGGACGGTTGTCGATTCTGCGACGCAATTTCCGGGCGCTGTCGGGCCCAGCCGTGAAAGGCGCCGCTTCCCTGCAGCGAAACGCGGCATCTGGCAGGCGACCGAGGCTTTGCGTTCGGCAGAGCTGGATTTGGCATGTGTCTTGCGTACAGGATCAGCGAGCAGTTTCGTTCCCATGGTGAGCGTGGGCAGCGCGCCGTGAAGCAACCTTCCCACGCCACCGTTTTGCACGGAAGGAGCCGAACCGTGAAAGTGCACGTCGACCAGGACACCTGCACAGGCTGTGGACTCTGCCCGGATCTCTGTCCGGAGGTTTTCGAGATGGAGGGGGACGTGGCCACCGTCAAGGTGGGCGCCGTACCCGCGGAAGCGGAAGAGAGCTGTCGCGAAGCCGATAGCAGCTGCCCCGTTGACGCGATTCGCACCGAACCCAGTTGAACCGAAACCGAACGGGAGGAGTTGTCATGCAGACCATCAGCACGAACGATCTCAACAAGAAGCTCGAGAACAACGAAAACATCCATCTCATCGATGTCCTGCAGCCGGACGCATTCCGGGAAGGACATCTTCCGGGCGCCGAGAACGTTCCCATCGGCATGGACTTCGAGGAACGCATTCAACAGGCCGTTCCCGACAAGTCCGAGGAAGTGGTTCTCTACTGCGCGAGCACCGATTGCCCCGCCAGCGAAAAGGCATATCAGAAGATGGAGCGGCTGGGTTACGAGAACATTTACGACTACGAAGAGGGCAAGGCCGGCTGGAAGGAAGCCGGGCATGCGCTCAAGTCGTGACGATCGTCGTCACCTCCGGGCGGTGGAAGCCGGTCGCCGGAGCATGGATGAGGATCCGACCAACGCACGAAGGAGACCCCGATGGCTGAGAAGCTCTGGTATGTGGAGAACGCACCGGATCTCGGGAAGAAGTTCCAGGAATTCCATGTCGCGTGCAACGAGCGCGGCGTCCTCGACAAGAAGACCAAGGAACTCCTGATGACGGCGCTCGCCTGCACGCATCGGTGTCCGCACTGCACCAACGAGCACATCGAGCGCGCGCTCGAAGCCGGGTGCAGCAAGCAGGAGGTTACCGAGGCGCTCCTCATCGCGGCGGTCGAAGGGGCGGGCACCCAGTTGTACTGGACCAAGCCGACCTTCGACAAGCACCTGGGCGGAGATGCCTGAGCGCTGCGCCGCCTCTCGGCCCTCGCCCGCAGGCGGAACGTTTTCGCACCGAAGACTGGAGAATGGGCATGGGTGTTTCGGTCTCCGCCGATATCGATGGCAAGGCAGTCGCCGTCACCGTACGCGGCAAATTGGATGTGGAAGATTACGAGCAGTTCGTCCCGGTGCTCGAGAAGCAGATTGCGCGCTACGGACGCATCAACTTCCTCGTCGAACTGGCCGATTTTCAGGGGTGGTCGGCCGGCGCATTCTGGAAGGACTGCAAATTCGGCGCAAAGCACTTCCGCGACGTGGAGCGTCTCGCCGTTGTGGGCGAGGGCGCCTGGGCAGAAGGCATGGCGTTCTTCGCCAAACCCTTCACCACGGCGGAGGTGCGGCACTTTCCCCCCGACCGCAAGGACGAGGCGATGCGCTGGATCCGCGAAGAAGAGGAAGCGGAATAGGGGGTGGCTCGCCTGGAAGAGCGCGCGTTCCCTGAACCTGCAAGAGGAGGCAGCATGGATTACAGAAACCTGGGGCGGACCGGTGTGAAGGTGAGCCCGCTCTGCCTGGGCACGATGAACTTCGGCGGTCGCACCGAAGAAAGCGATGCGGTGGAGATCATCCGTCGCGCAATCGATGCCGGCATCAATTTCATCGACACCGCCAACGTCTACAACGACGGCGAGAGCGAAAAGGTCGTGGGCAAGGCGCTCGGAAAGGACGGGCTGCGCGACCGCATTGTCCTCGCCACCAAGGTGTACGGGCCGATGGGCGACGGGCCCAATGAGCGCGGCATTCACCGGCGGCACATCCGCCAGCAATGCGAGGCGTCGCTGAAGCGGCTCGGGACGGACCGGATCGATCTCTACCAGATCCACCGTCCCATGAGTGAGATCCCCATCGACGAAACGCTCCGTGCCCTCGACGACCTCGTTCGCGCCGGCAAGGTGAACTACATCGGCACGTCCACCTTCGCGGCGTGGAATCTGATGGAGTCGCTCATGGTGGCAAAGGAGCTCGGCCTCAACCGTTTCGTCTGCGAGCAGCCGCCGTATCATCCGCTCGACCGCCGCGCCGAACGGGAGCTGCTTCCGTTCTGCCGGACCTATGGCTTCGGGGTCATCCCCTGGTCGCCGCTGGCGGGCGGCTTTCTCACCGGCAAATACAGCCGCGAAGGCGACTGGCCCTCCGACAGCCGTTTCGCGCAGAAGGAAGAGAAGAAACGCCGCGACTTCCAGGATGCGGCCTTCCGGGTGGAGGAGGCGGTGGAGCGTTTTGCAAAGGAGTCGGACTGCACGCCGAGCCAGTGGTCGCTTGCCTGGTGCATGCAGCAGCCCGGCGTAACCAGCCCCATCATCGGCCCCCGCACCATGGAACAGCTGGAAGACAACCTCGGTGCGCTGGACGTGGAGGTGAGCGACGAACAGCGCGCTGCGCTCGACGAGGCGGCGCCGCCGGGCGAGGTGATCGTTCCGTTCTACGAGGCCGATTTCGGTCCGCATCAATGTTCCGTTGTCACCTAGCGCCTGCAAAAAGGAAGAGACGCATGTCCCACAGTCCCGAAGAACCGGAAAACGCAGAACACGGCCGGTCATCCGAAGAGGACGACTGGAAGAAGAGCATCGAAGAGGCGGCGCAGCAGGGCAACCCGTCGGTCGACGCCGAGAAGGACGCAAACCTTCCCGGACCGGAAGCGGTCCAGCGCGTACGGCTTGCGCGCATGCAGCGGGAATACGATCCGTCCAAGCCCCCGCCCGGCACGTCACCGGACTCCGCCAGGGAGGAAAAGAGCAAAGACGGAGGAGATAGGCAATGAAATGGATCAAAGCGGCGGCGGTCGGTCTTGTCGCTGCGCTTGTCATGTTTGTCCTGATTCAGATCGCCATCGCGAGCGGCCTGGCCCCCTTCAATGTTCCGCCTTCGGCAGCCTTTTTGACAGCGATGGACCTGCCTTCCACGCCGTGGGCGCTGTTTGTGCATTTCGGCTACGGCCTTCTGGGGTCGGTCCTGCTCGTGGCGATCACGCGCAATCACGCAACCGTTTGGAAAGGGCTGGTGTTGGGCGTTGCGCTCTGGCTGGTAATGATGGTCGTCTACAGCCCCATGATCGGATGGGGCATGTTCGGGGCGGCCGAAGCGGATGTGGCCGGGGATCACCCACTCTCCCTGGCGCCGGGGCCGCAATACGCGGTCGCTGCGCTGGTATTGCATCTCGTCTATGGCCTTGTCGTCGGCGCCGGCGACAAGTGGTGGCTCCGCACGGGGGAGCCCGCTTCGGCCGCCGTTCACCCAACCCGCCGGTTCCTAACGGAGACCGTCTGCGCCAAGGGGTGAGGAAACCAGAAAGGGACCACGATGAAAGAGCTTGCCTGCGCCGCGACCAAAGACCATTGTGCCCACGCGGGGCTCCTCGTCTTGCGGCTGGGACTGGGAATTACCTTTCTCTTCGTGCACGGCGTGCCGAAGCTCATGGGAGGCACCGAGAAGTGGGAAGGCGTGGGCCAGGCGATGGCCTTCTTCGGCATCACGTTCGCTCCCGCCGTCTGGGGCTTCCTGGCCGGCCTGGCCGAGGCCCTCGGTGGACTTCTGCTCATCCTCGGCCTGTGGGTCCGGCCGGCGGCCGCGTTTCTTCTCGTCGTCATGATCGTTGCGATCACCTTTCACGCGAATGCCGGAACTTCGTACATGCATCCGCTGGAGATGGGCATCGTCTTTCTGGCCTTGCTGGTGGGCGGGGGCGGCCGCGAGGTCAAGGACTTTATCGACAACATCCTCGG
>CAZKKD010000014.1:0-22561 GCA_964553265.1 uncultured Planctomycetales bacterium
CGATGGGTGCGATTCTGGTCGTGGTCGTCTCGCGGAGGCGGGACGGATTCCGGCAGGTGCGGCTTGCTGCATCCGGCCTGGGGTGCGCTGGCGCCCGGGCGAGAAGGGGACGAAACGCTGTGCCCCTGTCCGGTGGCATCTGTCGCAGCCTGTTGACGGCGGTCCGGACCAGGTGTACCCTCCGGCGGGAGCCGTCCCTCCCCCCATTCGCATGAGAAGGATACCCGAACATGCAGATCGCCTGGCGAAGAGGGTTGTTTCCCGTTCTGGTGGCGCTCGGCGTGTGCCTGACGGTGACGACCGGAATCCGGGCCGAGGAGCTTCCCCCGCGGGAGGGCAACCTGCGGCCCGACGAGGTGCTGGTGGTCGCCAATGCGCTCTCCGAGGAGTCGCTGGCGGTCGCGCGGCATTACATGGCCAGGCGCAACATCCCCGCAGACCACCTCTTCCGCATCCGCTACGCCGACTTCGACGCGCTCGAACCGATGGACCAGAATCCGAAATGGATGCCGTTCGACCAGTTCCGCGAAGACGTGGCCGAACCGCTGGAAGCCTTTCTGGAAACGTCGGGGCTGCGCGACCGCATCCTCTGCCTGGTCTGCGTCGTCGATACGCCGTACCGGGTGGGCGGTTTCGACCTGACCGCACGCGAACATTACGAACTGGAAACGCGCCTTTCGCACCCGGCCTACCGCCGTGCGTCGGCGGAGGCGCAGGAGAAGTTTTTTGAAAAGCAGAAGCGCCGCCTCTGGGAAGCCAACAGCGCCTTCGACAGCGAACTGGCCTGGCGCTTCCTGCCGGAGCCCTCGCCGATGGATCGCGCGGGGCTGGCCCGCCGCGAAGGCCTGTGGCGCTGGTTCGCGAATCCGTACTGCGGCCGGGAGGAGTCGTTCCGCGCCTTTCGCCGGCGGCAGATCGAAAGCGGGCGGCCGGAACGGCTGTACATGGTCGCGCGGCTGGACGGGCTCTCGGCCGAGAACGCCATGGGGCTGGTGGACAAGGCCATCCAGGCCGAACGCGAGGGCGTTGCCGGGACGGCCTACTTCGACGCCCGCAACGAAGGCCACAAGAAGAAAGGCTACGGGCTGGGCGACTGGTGGATCCGGCGGGCGTGGGAGATCACCCGCCGCGCCGGCCTGCCGACCGAACGCAATACCGACGGCGGGCAGTTCGCGCCGGGGACCTGCCAGGATGCGCTGATCTACTGGGGCTTCTACCACCCCTTCCATTACCGCGGCGACCTGTTCGAGCACCGCTTCCCCGTCGGGGCCATCGCCTGCCACGTTGCGAGCTTCGAAGCCGCCAACATCCACCGGTACGAAACCTGGGGCGAACACATCCCGTGGTGCAGCGGGTTCCTGCACGACGGAATCACGGTCACCATCGGCCCGGTGGCGGAGCCGTACCTGCTGGCGTTCCCGCAGACCGAGCCGTTCTTCACGCATCTCTACCAGGGGTGGTCGGTGGGCGAGGCGTACTGGTCGAGCATCGCGCACACGAGCTGGCGCCTGATCCTGGTGGGCGATCCGCTGTACGCGCCGTTCGCGCACGCGCCCCTGCTGAGGCCGGACGCCCTCACGACGGACGACGACAACGACGGCAGCGCAGACGCAACGGACGGCTGACCGGCAATCCTCCGCCTTCACTCCGAGGGCGGGGGCGGTTCCTCGTCCAGGACGGCACCGGGAAAGACAGCGACGAAGGCGGCGGCGAGGCGGCGCATCTCCTCGTCCATGTCGTACCGGCGACCGGTAAGGCCCGCGAGACTGGTGACCGGCCGGTCGGCGATGCCGCAGGGGACGATGAGTCCGAAGTGATCGAGATCCGGCTGCACGTTGACGGCGAGACCGTGGTAGGCAATCCAGTGCCGGACCGCGATGCCGATGGCCGCGAGCTTCCCCTCCGCCACCCAGACGCCGGTCCGACCCGGGACGCGCTCGCCCGCAATGCCGTGGCCGGCAAGGTAGTGCATCACGACCGCTTCGAGCTGCCGCAGATACCAGTGGAGATCCCGCTTCCACCAGTCGAGGGGGAGGACCGGGTAGAGGGTCACCTGGCCGGGGCCGTGGTAGGTGACGTCACCGCCGCGCTCGGTCTCCGCATAGGCGATGCCCGCGGCGCGGAGCCCATCGACCCCCACGCGCAGATGCGCCGGATCGCCACCGCGGCCCAGGGTGACCACCGGCGCGTGCTCGACCGCAAGGAGAAGCCCCGGGCCGTCCGGCTCGACGCGGAGACGCTCCAGAGCGGCGAGCTGCGCCGCGCGCGCGTCCTCGTAGCTGACGCCGTGCTCCACCCGAAGCCAGAGGGTGCGGGGCGTTGGCATCGGGCTCACCCGCTCCGGCGCGCGAGCGCGAGCGCCCGGCGGCGGATGGCCCGCCGGAGCCCCGTCGGCGGCGGAAAGGCAAGCGTCTCGACCACCAGGGCGTCGCGGTCGGGCGGGGCCTCGGCCAGGACGCGGCCGTCGGGGTCGACGATGCAGGTGGGGCAGTTCTGGACGCCGTTGCGGTTGTTGGCCGCGACGATGGCGATACCGTTCTCGGCCGCACGGCTCATGAGGTGCGCCCGGGCGACGGCGCGCTTGGCGTCGTCGGGTCCGACCATGCTGAAGCCCATCGCCGCCAGCCGCACCCCCGCCAGCAGGAGTTCGCGGAAGTACTCGGGAAAACGGAACTCGAAGCAGACGCGCAGCCCCACACGCACGCGGCGGACCGTGTGGACGCCGGACCAGGCGGGGGCGGGGGCGTAGTGGTCCGCATCCCGGCCGTAGGGAGCGCGCTTGGCGTAGCGGCCGAGCGTGCGGCCGCTGGCGGCGATAAGGCGAACCGCATTGTGCGCGCCGGCGTCCGTGAACTCGGTGGTGCCGAGCGCGAGGGCAACACGGTGACGCCGCGCGGCGTCAGCGAGTGTGCGGGTGGCGGCCGCCCGGGCCCGGCGGTCCACGGCCCGGGGGCTGTCGCGGTCGACACCGGCGTAACCGGTGAGGGCGCACTCCTGCGTCACCAGGAGATCCGCCCGCGCCTGCGCCGCCTGCGCAAGTCCGTCGTGCAGGGCCTCGGCATTGCGGACGATGCTGTCCGATCCGACGAACTGGTACGCGGCAACGCGGAGCGACAGCGCCATGCGGAGTTCCTCGATTCCAAACGCGGGAACGCACCTGCCGGCGGCGCGGCGGTGGCTCAGTCCGTGCCGGCGCCGTAGCGTTTGACCATGCGGAAGCCGACGGTCCGGTGCGTCAGGTGCGGATTGGGATAGCGCTTGACGCTGGCGGCGGTCAGCTCGTCGGCCGATCCGGTGGCGAAATGCCCGCCCATGGCGATGGCCTCGGCGGCGTCCGGGCCGCGCCCGTCGTCGACCCACTCGGCCAGGTTGCCGGCAAGGTCGTGTACGCCCGCGGGGGTGGCGCCGCGGAGATGGCTGCCGCTGGGCGCCGGGCCGTTGCGGCGGACCTGAACGCTGGCCTGGCAGCGGGCGGGGTCGAACGTGTCGCCCCAGGGATAGGCGCGCTCCTTGCCGGGCCCGCCGGCGATGCGACGCCATTCCTCCGGCGTGGGGAGCCGCTTGCCGGCCTCGCGGGCGATGCGCAGGGCATCGGCGAAGGAGACGGTCTTCGGGACTTCGCCGGCGCGGTTCGGGTACTCGTACCGGTCCACCGCCAGCGCCCCGCCGCCGGGCAGCGGCAGGAGCACCATGTCGGGTCCGGCGTCGAGCCGCCAGGCGGCCTCCTGCCGGAGGCGAAGCGCGTCGGGACGGTTCGGGTCGCGCTCCAGGGCGGCGGCAAGGGTGCGGACCTCCTGGAGCATGGAGGCCAGGCGCTCAGGATCGGTTTCCTGGCGGGCGTCCTCGAGAAGACGCTCGGCCTGTTCGAGCGAATCGTCGGTCCGCCGCTCCCGCACCTGCAGGGCGGCGAGGCGCTCCTCGGCCGGAGCGAACCCCCCGAGAAGATCGACCGCTTTCTGGTAGAGGCCAGCGGCGCGGGCCGGCTCGCCGGCATCCTCCCGGCCCCGGGCGGCGAAGTAGGCGGTAAGACCGGCGGCACGGTCGCCGTGCGGCGGCGGGAGCGCGAGCTCGTGCGCGACGGCCACCTCGCGTGCGCGACGGTAGAGCCCGAGTGCGGCCTCGTGATCCGCTGCGGCGTAGTGCAGATCCGCTTCCCACAGGAGGGTCTGCAGCCGGAGATCGGCCTCCGTCGACCGGGAAAAGACGACAGACGCACGCAACGTTTCGCGATACGCGACGATCGCTTCCGTCAGGGATGCGAGCGCTTCGGGATTCGACGGGGCAGCGACGGCGGCCTCGTACCGTGCTTCCAGGGCGGCGTGGTCGATGCGCAACTCGGCCCGGCGGACGCCGAAGGCGGCTTCGTCGCGGACGGTCCGCCCCCAGACCGGGATGCCGCGCGCGCGGGTCCAGGCCGCGATGCTCTTCTGATAGGCGCCGGTGCGGTAGAGGAGCTGGGCTTCGTCGACCTGCATGTCGAGGTAGATTTTCGGGGCCCCCGCCGCGACGCCGGCGACGATCAGCAACACGATGAACACCGGCAGACGGCGGCGGTAGAAGCGGTCCTTCTGGGCACGTCGCAGCATGTGCCGCGCCGACTGCTGGGTCGGGTCGTCGCGCAGGACCTGCGTATAGCGGCGGATGGCGGTGGTGTACCGACCCCGGCGAAGCGCGGAACTGCCTTCCTCGGCCAGCGCGCGGACGCGGTCGCGGACCCCCTTGAGGTGGTCGCGGCGCTCGCGGGCGCGGACGTGCTTCGGGTCGCGTTCGAGCAC
The DNA here is from genome assembly GCA_964553265.1 of uncultured Planctomycetales bacterium. Taxonomy (GTDB): domain Bacteria; phylum Planctomycetota; class SZUA-567; order SZUA-567; family JAFGNG01; genus CAZKKD01. The sequence continues at coordinate 4,776 of CAZKKD010000014.1, forward strand.
CTTTTCCCAGGCGGAAAGCGCGGCGTCGTTGTGGCCCTTGGCTTCGAAGCCGGCGGCGCGCTCCTCCAGGCAGCGGAGAATCTTTTTCCGCGCCTGGTCGTGGTGCGGCACCAGGCGGAGAACGGCCTCGTAGCAGTCGACGGCGCTGTCGGCCTTGCCCTGCACCTCGAAATCGTACCCTTCGCGGAGAAAGCCTTCGATCCGCTTGACGAGTCGCTCGGTTTCCTGCCGGCCGAGGATGACCTTGTCGTTGTTCGGATCGAGGGCGGCGGCCTCGTCCCACTTCTGCATCGCCTCGTCCAGGCGGCCGTCGCGCGTGAGTGCTTCGGCCTCCTCGGCGAGGGCCTGAAGGGGCAGCACGTGCGTGCGGACGTGCTCGACGGTACCGGCAAGGTTCTTGTCCTGCAGGGCCGGGTGGAGCGCGTCCCACATCTCCAGCGCTTCACGGTACCGGCTGGTGGAGAGGCGCTGGCGGATGTCATTGACCACCTGCCGCTTGCGCGACTCCATGAGGTCGAGCGCCTGGAGCTTCTCCATCGACTCCAGGTCGTCGGGATCGATCTGGATCTTCTTCTGCAGATCGCGGCGCTGCCGACCGATGTCGCCCTCCTCCAGCATGTCCTCCGCGATCTTGAGGCAGGCGACGGTGCTTTCGTGCTTGGCGTGCTCAACCCGCTTGCGCAGCTCGTCGTTGCCGGGGTCGAGCCCGAGCGCCTTCTGCCAGCAGGTGAACGCCGCCACCGGCCGGCCGGCCTGCATGTAGGACTCGCCGCGCGCGACGAGATCGGCCACCTCGCTCGCGCCCCGCGCGGCGGCGGCAATGTTCTGCGCGTTCGCCCGCGGCGGGCCGGCGGCGCCGAAGTGGAAGTCGCTCGGCTCTTCGGCGCCGACCTTCTGGGTCAACTCCACGTCTTCGGCCGGGTGCCGGCGGAGAACCGCCTCGATGGCGTCGGCGACCTCGGCCATGCTCTGGAAGCGATCTTCGCAGCGCTTCTCCATCATCTTGAGGATGACGGTGGAGAGGTCGGCCGGGATGCCGGGCATGTACTCCTCGGGGGGGATGACCGCTTCGTGCTTGTGCTTGTACATCATCGCGACCGCGGTGGGCGCATTGAACGGCAGCACCCCGGTGACGATGCGGTAGAAGGTGCCGCCGAGGCTGTAGATGTCGGTGCGGGTGTCGAGCGCCTCGCCGTCGCACTGCTCGGGGCTCATGTAGGCGGGGGTCCCCATGATGGCGTCGGTATGGGTCAGCTCGGCGCTGGTGAACTCCTTGGCGAGGCCGAAATCGCTGACCTTGATGATGCCGTCTTCGGTAATCATCAGGTTGTCGGGCTTGACGTCGCGGTGGATGATGCGCGCCCGCGCGGCGCCCTCCAGGCCCCGGGCAGCCTGGACGACGTAACCGGCGGCCTCGCGCCACTCGATGAAGCCGCGCTGCTCCAGCCGCTCGGCCACGCTCTGCCCGCGGATAAACTCCATCACCATGAAGTAGACGCTTTCCGCCTCGCCCACCTCGTAGATCTGGAGAATGTTGGGATGGTTGACCTTGGCGACCGACCGCGCCTCGCGCTTGAAGCGCTCGCGGAACTCCTCGTTCTCGGTGTAGATGAGCGCCAGGACCTTGACGGCCACCTCGCGGTCGAGGCTGAGCTGCCGGGCGAGGTACACCTCCCCCATCCCGCCGCGGCCGACGAGCTTTTCGATGGCGCATCCGCCGAGGGTCTTGCCGATGAGGTCCATGCCCTCTCCCCGTCCCCTCCGCCGGATCAGACGCGTTCGCGGCGGGCGGTCTCGTAGGCGCGGATCTTCTCCAGGCGTCGCGCGTGGCGCGCTTCACCGCTGAAGGGTTCGGCGAGCCAGGCGTCGACGATGGCGAAGGGATCGTCCGCTTCCCCGTCCCGGCCGGCGAGCACCAGCACGTTGGCGTCGTTGTGCGAACGGGACAGACGCGCCGCCTCGACCGAGGCGCAGAGCGCCGCCCGGACGCCCGGCACCTTGTTGGCCGCGATCGACATGCCGATCCCCGTACCGCAGACGAGGAGGCCCGCTTCGGCCTCGTCCCCCGCCACCGCCTCCGCGACGCGAAGGGCGATGTCGGGGTAATCGCTCGGCGTCTCGTCGACGTTCCCGCAGTCGAGCACAACGCAGCCCCGCGCCCGCAGGCGCTCGGCAATGCGATCCTTCAACGCCACGCCGGCGTGATCCGTTCCGATGGCGAGGGTCTTCATGCGGTCTGCCCCGCCAGTTCCGAGGCCAGCTGCTTGCACGGCTCCCAGAGCGCCTGCTCCAGGGCCACCGCGATCTCGTGGTAGTTGGGCCCCATGATGCGTCGTCCCGGATGCCCGGCCGGCAGGTCCGGACGCGCCGGCAGCTCCAGCAGCCGGACCCGTTCGCCCGCGGCGGGAGCGTCGGCGACCAGTTGCTCGCGTACCGGCTCCGAAAGCGCATAGACAATGTCCGCCCGGTCGAGGGCGCGCTCGGTAAGGAAGGTCCGATCCGGCTCGTCGATGGGGTAGCCCATCTCGTGGAGCGCCTCGACCGCGGCGCGCGGCAGGCGGTCGCGGTCGGCCTCCAGGCCGGGGGCGGCGGCCTCGACCGCCGCATCGACGTGCCGCGCGGCCAGCATGTGCCGGCAGACGACCGCGGCCATGGCCGCACCGGGGGCGCCCTCTTCGCCCGCGAAGAGAATGCGGTACCGCGCCGTTTCGCGCAGGGCGGTCTCGGGGATGGCCCCCGCGCGCAAGAGTTCGAGCCGTTCGTCCCGGACCGCCAGTACCGTGGAGGCCATCCCCCCCGTGACGGGTCCGCCATCCAGCACCAGGTCGACCTTGCCGTCGAAATAGCGCAGGGCGTCCTTCGCATTGCAGGCGGACGGCTCGCCCTCGGGGTTGGCGCTCGCGGCGACGAGAGTGCAGCCGCTCTCCCGGAGGATGGCGCGCGTTTCGGCGTGGTCGGGCAGGCGGAGCCCCACCGTCGGCGGCGTCGCCTGGGCGTCGGTCAGGAGCGGATCGGCCGACGCGGCCGCAGGCAGAACCAGCGTCAGCGGCCCCGGCCAGAAGCAGCGCATCAGCTTGCCCGCCACACGACCGGGCGCGGCCGCATAGTCCTGCGCCTCCTCCACCGACCCGACCAGGAGCTGGAAGGGCTTGGTGTCGGCACGCCCCTTGAGCCGGCGCAGACGGGCGATGGCATCGGGTCGGTCGGCGCAGGCCGCGATCCCATAGACAGTTTCGGTAGGCAGCACCACCACCCCGCCGTCCTGAAGCGCCTTTGCGGCGCGGGCGATGGCCTCGTGACGCGAAGGCCCCGGCGCAAGGCGCCGGAATTCGGTGGTCGATTCGTTCGGGCTCATGCCGGTATCCCTATGTACACTCTTCCCGGAGGATCAGGCGTCCGCGGCCAGGCGACGGACCGCCTTCTGTCCGATGTCGGTGCGCCAGTGCGCGCCTTCGAAACGGATGCGCTCCACCGCGGCGTACGCGCGCTCGATGGCCGCGGGGATGTCGGCGCCGAGAGCGGTGACGTTGAGCACCCGCCCGCCGGCGGTAACGATCTTCCTGCCGCGGCGGGCCGTGCCGGCGTGGAAGACCTCCACCCCGTCGAGCGCACCGGCGGCGTCGAGCCCTTCGATGGGGACGCCCTTCTCATACGGCCCGGGATAACCGCCGGAGGCCATGACGACGCAGACCGCCGGCTCGGGCCGCCACTCCAGCGTCTCGCCCGCCAGGCGGCCCTGGGCCACCGCGGCGAAGTGGGCGGCCGGGTCGGAGGCCAGGCGCATCAGCAGCGGCTGGATCTCCGGATCGCCGAAGCGGCAGTTGTACTCCACCACCTTCGGCCCGCTCTTTGTGATCATGAGCCCCGCGTAGAGCACCCCCCGGTACGGGCGGCCCTCGCGCTGCAACGCGTGCACGGTGGGCACCAGGATGCGGTCGATCACCTCGTCGGCCAGCGCGTCGGTGAGGACGGGCGCGGGGCTGTAGGCCCCCATGCCGCCGGTGTTGGGGCCCTCGTCGTTGTCGCGAACGGCCTTGTGATCCTGTGCCGAGGCGAGCGGGGCGATGGTCTTGCCGTCGGTGAGGGCCAGGACGCTCACCTCCTCGCCCTCCATCCGCTCCTCGATAACCACCCGCGCGCCCGCGTCACCGAAGGCCCCCTCGGCCAGGCACTGCCGCGCGGCGGCCTTGGCCTCTTCGGCGGTGTTGCAGACGGTCACGCCCTTGCCCGCGGCCAGGCCGTCGGCCTTCACCACCACCTTGTGTTCGACCCGGTCGATGTAGGCCTCCGCATCGGCGAGGCGGTCGAAGACGGCATAGGCGGCGGTGGGAATGCCGTGACGGCGCATGAGATCCTTGGCATAGGCCTTGCTGCTCTCGATCTCTGCGGCGGCGCGCGTCGGGCCGAAGATGGCCAACCCCTCGGCCAGGAACGCATCGACCACGCCGGCGGCGAGCACCGCTTCGGGGCCGGGGACGGTGAGATCGATGGCCTGGTCGCGCGCAAAGCGAACGATGGCGCCGATGTTGCCGATGTCGATGTCGACGCTTTCCGCCACGCCGGCGGTGCCGCCGTTGCCGGGCGCCACGTAGACCCGCTCCACCGAGGGGCTGCGCGAGAGCGCCCAGGCGAGGGCGTGTTCGCGGCCGCCCTGTCCGATGACCAGTACCTTCATGCGTCGGTTCCCCATGTGCACGACGTCGGCGTGTCAGGCGTCCAGTTCTTCTTCAAGAACCTTCTCGAAAATCTCCAGCGCCTCCCGCTGTGCGGTGTGCATCGTTTCGCGGGCAAGGCGCTCCTCCTTCTTCCAATTGGCGAGGCGCTCCTGGAGCGCCTTGTACTCGCCCTTGCGGTTGTAGCGGTCCCGCTTGGAAAACCCGTCCAGCTTCTCCTCGGTTTCGTGAATGCTGCGCACAGCGAGGACGGCATCGCGGAGCGCCCGCGCGTACGTGGTGAGCTGCTCGTCCGCCTCGTCCAGCAGACCCGCCAGCGGGATGCCATCGCGTTTGAGACCTTCCTTGAGCGCCTCGTAGACGCCGCGCTCGGTCAGCTTACCGCCCCGGAGCACCGCCACGATGGCGCCTTCGGGATCGGTGACGACCACCATGGGCGCGTTCTCCGCATGGAAGACCGGGTTCGCCGCCGGCGCGACGCGCGCGAGGTCGACACTGTATCCTTCCGCGTAACGTAGACCGATGCCGATGCGCAGCCGTTCGCCCGAGAAGACCTTGTCCCAGATCTCTCCGGATTCGCGCACCGCGCCGATGTACGCCTTCTTGTCGACGTCCCAGTCCGGCGCTTCGTCCGGACGGCGCACGTGGAAATAAAACAGGCGAACCGCATGCCGATCGGCGACACGGGCCTTTCCCTCGCCATCGGCGGTTCGGGGGGCCTCGCCATCACGGTCGCGCGCCTCCTCATCCTTCGCATCGTCGTCTTTCGCTTCCGGATCGCGGCCTTCGGCGAGAAGACGGAGGAAACGCGGCAGCGTCTCGGGCGTCAGATCAAAGCCCGCGACCGGCAACTCCAGTCGCTTCAGACGCACCGGGGCGAACTCGTCGAGTTCCTGGCGGAGCTCCCGCACCTCTTCGTTGTCGGCGTCTTCACCGGCAAGGCCGACGGCGGCAAAGCCCGCCAGGCACACGAACAGAAACACGATTCGGCCGACGGAACGGACAGGGGCGTCAGACATGGTTGAAGTGCCTCATGCGCGTGACGATCATCGCGACGTCCTTTGTGTTGCAGGCTTCGACAAGCGGAGCGTCCTCCTCGGGCGAACCGCCGGTGTGGATAATGGCGCGGATGCCGGCTTCGATCAGCATGGCGACCTCGGCCAGGTTGACGTTGCTGTCGCTGGCCATGACGGTGCCCGCGGCCCGCCCCCCGGCGCGCTCGAGCGCGATGTGGGAGGCTTCGGCGCGGTTGGTCTGCACCGACGCCACGGCGATGGTGGCTCCCCGGTGGGCGAGCACACTGCTGTGGGAGCGGGTGTGCTTGGCGACGAGGCAGGCGAATTCGAGATCGATGAGCTCATCGTCGGTGGGCACACGCTCGGTGGCGACATGGAACCCGCCGGGACCGTACACGCCGTCGTCGATGGTCTGCGCCAGGATGCCGCCGGAGACGTGGTGCATCGCCACGCGGCGGCGGCGACCGGTCCCGGCGGGGCGGCTCATGTCGCCGGCCTTCAGGAGACGCATCTCGCCGGACACCTCGGGCGTGTTGCGCAGGATCTCGATGGCGTCGGCGGTGAAGTCGGACCCGATCACCAGGTCGATGCTCCGGCCGGGCTCGGCAATGCCGCGCGCCGCCTCGGCATCGACCACGCCGTTGCAGGCGACCGCCGCGCCGATGCGGGCCGCCCACTCGGCGCCGAAGGCCTTCTCCACCGCCTGGCCGACGCTCATCCCGATGGCGGCGCTCGCCGGCATGGCGTGCTTGACAATGACCGCCCCGGGGGCCGCAAACTCCAGCGCCAGGTTCAGCCCGACGTCGGCGTCGACAATGTTGTTGTACGACAGCGGCGCCCCCGCCAGGAGGCGCGCCCCGGCCACCGACGGCTCGGTCAGGTTCGCCGAGGCGTAGAGGGCCGCCGTCTGGTGGGGGTTCTCCCCGTAGCGGAGGAGCTGCAGGCGACGGTACTCGCCCCGCAGGACGGGGGGGAGAGGCTCGGATTGATCATCCTCGAAGGCATGGGCGGCGATGATGTCGTGATGGATGGCGATGCTCCACGCCTCGCGCGCCAGGCGACGGCGGAAGACGATGTCGGGGCCGTCCGGCCGGCTGAGCTGCGCCAGCACGCCGGGGTAGTCCTCGGGCTTGGTGACCACCAGGCAGTGGCGATGGTTGCTGGCCGCCGCACGGACCAGGGCCAGGGGCGGCACCTCCGCATCGGGGCCGCCGGCATAGTCGCCGTCCACGGTTTCGTGGCCGGGGCAGTTGACCACGACGAGTTCGAACAGGGGAATGCTGTGCTCCGCACAGGCAGCGACCGCTTCCGCGTCGTCACGGTTCACCAGGACGCCGGCAAAGATGCGCGGGTGCACGCTCTTGACGATGCCATCGAGAATGACCGGAAAGCCGGTGACGTCCTCGATGCAGGTTGTCTCGACCTCCGCCGACTCGAGGATCCGCCGCGTCCCCGGCGTCGCCACCAGACGGAACCCGCGGGCGATCAGCCCCCGGGCGAAGTCCACCACCCCCGTCGTGTCGCGCACACTCAGAAACGCCCAGCGTTCGTTCGCGTCTGCCATGGGTGGGTCCTCATTTCCAGTGCGAACCGGGGTTGGACCCGGTCGCGCAACTCTGTCGCGAAGCGGTTCAGGTTCCGGGAAGGCCATCGGCCGCGCCAGCCGCGAAGCGCACCGCCCCCTTGCCGCGGACGATGCGCCCGATGGCAAAGGCACGTTCGCCGGCGCGATGCAGCTTGTCGAGCACCGCATTGGCGCTGAAAGGGGAGACCACCAGCACCATGCCGATGCCCAGATTGAACACCCGGCGCATCTCGTCCTCGGCCACGTCGCCGGACCGCTGGATGAGATCGAAGATTGGCGGCCGCGGCCAGCGGGCCGGGTCGACGGCCGCATCGCATCCCGTCGGCAGCACACGCGGCAGATTCTCCACCAGGCCGCCGCCGGTGATGTGGGCAATGGCCTTCACGGCCTTCTTCACGCGGTAGGAACGGAGCACCTCCAGCACCGGCTGGACATAGGTGCGGGTCGGCGTGAAGAGCGCCTCGCCGAGCGGGCCGTCGAGGTCGCCGGCGGTCTCCTCCAGCGAACGCGCCCCCGCTTCCAGCAGCGCCTTGCGCGCCAGCGAATAACCGTTGGAGTGCAGACCGCTGGAGGCGAGGCCGATGACCACGTCGTCCGGGCCGACATTGTCCCCGGTCACGAGGCGACGGCGCTCCACCACCCCCACGCCAAAGCCGGCAAGGTCGTACTCCCCGTCGGCATAAAACCCGGGCAGTTCGGCCGTTTCGCCCCCCAGGAGGGCGCACCCGGCCTGCCGGCAGCCCTCGGCCACGCCGGCGACCACCTCGGTGAGGACGCGCTCCTCCACCCGGCCGGTGGCCAGGTAATCGAGAAAAAAGATCGGCTCCGCACCCTGGACGAGGATGTCGTTGACGCTCATCGCGACGAGATCGATCCCGACCGTCTCGTGGCGGTCGAGCGCGAACGCGATCTTGAGCTTCGTCCCGACGCCGTCCGTGGCGCTGACCAGCAGGGGATCGCTGATCTTCCGCTCGAACAGTCCCGGCGCGCCCCGCAGGCGGTACAGGCCGGCAAACCCACCCTCGTTGCCCAGCACCTGGGGACCGAAGGTGCTGCGCATCTCGTGCAGATACGTCTTGGCGAGCCTGTTGCCCGCATCGATGTCGACCCCCGCGTCGCGGTAGGTCAAACCCGTCTTGGCCATATCCGATTCCGGTTGATCCGCAGCGTTCACAGGTTCTCCGGGGCGGCGGCGCCGCCGCAGTCCGGCGCGACCCACCAGCCTATCGCTGAGAGGGAAAAACCGCAAGAGGGAAAACCCCTTCGCCCGGGCCAAAGCGTCGCATCCCGTGCAAACGGAAGCGCGCCGCCCCCGGCAGACCGGAGGCGGCGCGCGTAAAGAGATTCGGGGTGCGGACTCAGGCTACCAGCCGAAGGCCCGCGTCTTGCCAATGTCCTTGTACATCCGGTGGCCTTCCCGGAAGTCGTTCTTGACCGTGCGGTCCAGGTCGGAGAGCGCCCGGAGCGGCGAAAGAACCGAGTCGATGATCTCCGTCGCCTTCGAGAGCGGCGTCTTCGGCACGAGCACGATGTCGCCGTCCTGGAGGGGAATGTCTTCGGCCTGCCCTTCCAGGATGGCCGCGTAGTTGACGCGGTGAATCTGCCTGTTCTCCTTCACCCCGCCACGGATGATGAAGCAGCGCCGCACCCACGCACCGCTTCGCAAGGCCCCCTCGGCCTGGGCGAGGGCCTCGACGAAGGTGATACCGCCGGTATAGCGGTAGACCTGCGGATCGACCACCTGACCGACAATGTAGATCTTCTTCCAGGTGCTGAGCGTGCTCGGCAGGAAGATGAAATCGCGGGGGTAAAGCTGGATATTCTGCGCCATGTCCTGTTCCAGCAGGAGTTTGTGGAAGTCCACATCCAGCACCCGCATGGACCCGTCGGCCTGCTCCCGTGCAATATAGGCATCTTCCAGATTGATCACCTCGCTGTTCCGTTCCTGACCGAGAACGGCCGCCTGCTGCAGCACCGACATGGCGCCACTGGTGCTGAGAATGTCCAGAAGGCGGGTGTTGTGCTGGATCTCGTGCCGGCCGGGCTTTTTGACCGGGCCCATGACGAAGACGCTGTTGCCGCCGAAGCTCTTGCCGATCACGGTGACGCGGGGGTTCTTGTAGTAGCGGCCGAGGGCCTCGACCAGATCCGTGTTGAGCTGCTGATAGGTCTTGCCGGCAGCCATCACCTCGATATCGAAGAGGTAGTTGACCCTTCCGTCCGGTCGAACCGGCACCATCTTGGTGGAATCCGGTTCGTAGGGAATGCTGATCTCCAGCACATCCCCGGTTCGGATGCGGTAGACGGGGAAATTGTCATTCACATGCATATCCCCGGCGTGCTGACCGTTTTCTGCATTCGCGGCGCTCGTCGGCGCGCTCTCCACCACCTCGCCGGGCGCCATGGTCCGCACCTGGAACGAGGTCCGCCGGGCGGTGGCGCCGGCGGCGGCGCGATCGGCCCCACCGGGCGCGAACGGGTCGGTGCGCACCACCAGGATGCGGGCTTTGGGGCGTTCGGGATCGCCCGGATTGGCCCAGGCGGCCGCGCACGCGCAAAGCGCGAGTACGCAGCAGAAGAGGGCGCGGAGTCGGATACGCATCGGTTGCACTCCCTGTCCAGTCGCCGGACGGCCGGCGGAGCCGTGTCAGCCGGCTTCGCCCGCCTCGCCGTCCTGCCCGTAGCGTTCGGTGTACGGGCTGTAGTAGTAGCCGCTGCGATAACGGTAACCGTAGTAATAATAGCTGGTCGAACGTTCGCGCACCTTGTTGAGCACTGCGCCGACGATGGGGCTGCCGACGTGTTGCAGCCGGTAGAGCGCCATCCGCACCGCGCCGCTCTCCCCCTCTTCGGCCGCGATGACCATCAACACCCCCCGGACCTAGCTGCTGAGCGTTGTCGCGTCGACCACCGGCAGGACCGCCGGGCAGTCGAGAATGACGATATCGAATTCCTGCTCCACCTGCTTGACCAGGTTGCGCATGTCGGGCGACCCCATCAGCTTGGCGGGGTTGCGCACGCGGCTGCCGGCCGGCAGCAGCGTCAGGCCCGGGGTCGTGGTCGGGTAGAGGACATCGCCGAGCGCGGCATCGCCGGTCAGGAAATCGGCCAGGCCCTGCTTGACGCGCCGCTCCTCCTGGAAGAGCTCCAGCAAGCGGTGCCCGCGCGGACGCCGGAGGTCGCCGTCGATGAGGACAACGCTTTTGCCCTCCAGCGCGTAGCTGACCGCCAGATTGGCCGCGACGGTGCTCTTGCCCTCGCCCTGCGTAGCGCTGGCGACGAGCAGGCACTTCTCCGGATGGCCGCTGCGGCCATAGCGGATGTTGTTGCGCAGGTGCGCGTAGATCTCGGCGATGTGGCTGTCCGGCTTGTCGGCCGAGATGACCAGCGACTCCTTGTCCGTCCAGAACGGCACCACGCCGAGGTAATTGAGGCGCAGGTGGTAGTAGACGTCGAACGGCGTGTGCAGCCGGTTGTCCACGCTTTCGAGGAGGAACGCCGCCGCGCACCCCAGCAGCAGCCCCAGCGCGACACCGAGCGCCACATCCAGCTCCAGGCGCGGACTCTCCAGCACCGGGAGCCCTGCGGCGCGCTGCCGATCGAACTTGCGCTCCTTTTTGATCTGGTTCTCGAGCATCCGTGCTTCATTGCGCCAACTGTAGATCTGCAGGCCCTTGGCCTTGTCCTTGCGTTGCTGCTCGACCAGCGCATCGCGCTCGTCGCGGAGCTTGCGCAGGCGCTGCGACTCCTCGGGGGAAAGCGCCTGGCCGGACGCTATCTGCAGTTCTTCCTGGCGCTCCCGGCGGAGCGATTCGGTGGTCTCCTCCACCCGGGACCTGGCCAGCCGGAGGGCGCGCGCCTGCTGGCGCAGCCGCTGCAGCACCCGCTCCTCCTGCTCGCTCGGCAGGGGGGGCACCTCGCCACGGCCATTGAGATTGCCCTGTTCCTTCAACTGCGTACGGATGGCCCTGATGCTCCGCTCCACCTCCTTCATGCGCGGGTGCTCGGGGAGGTAACGCGTTTCGAGCTGAGCCTTTTGCCGGGCGTATTCGCGCCACTTCTCGCGCAACGGGTTGCCCTGGACCTGCACCTCGTCGATCTGCTTTTCGTCGGCGATGCCGAAGCGCGCTTTCAGCTTTTCCCAGTCGGCTTCCTGGCGCAACAGGCGCAGCTCAAGCTCGATCTCGTTGGTGGCCATGCGCTGCTCGAAGAGGAGGGATTCCAGGCGCTGGGTCACGCTGAAGCGCTTGCCGACATCGGCGTCCATCACTTCGATGGCCTCGTTCACGTTGGCCAGCTTCTGGCGGGTGGACTCGATCTGCTTCTGATTCTGCTCCAGGAGTTCGTTAAGCTGGTTGCTGTAGGAGTTGACCTGCTCCTCCCGGTGCCGGCGGGCATACTCATTGAGCGGACCGATGACGAGATCCGCCACCACGCGGTGCACGTGTTCGTAGCGGCCGGTCACGGAGATCTGGACCAGCGACTCGCTGGTATTGCGGGCCGAGAGGGACCCGCGGAACTCCCGGTACGCGGACTGGTCCGCATGCATCTTGCGCAGGCGGGCGATGAGCGTCTCTTCGGCGGCGCGTGCCACGGGATCGGCGATCTCGGCCAGGCGCTCTTCGCGCCGGTCGGCTTCCTGCGCCAGCAGTTCGCGCAGGTGCTTGTTCACCTCGTCGCTGTGCAGCATCCGCTGAACATCGTCGGTTTCGCTCTGCTTGGCGCTGATCGTCATCATGCCGATCCGCAGCGTGCTGAGCTCCGCTTCGTCCAGGCGCTCGTAGATGGCGCTGGCGCGGTAGATTTTGTCGCGGACGTACAGATCGGTGAAGGCGACCACGGCCGGCACGAAGAGGGCAATGAGCCCGATCGCAAGCCAATGCCGCCGCAGCACCCGCAGGGCGCGGCGGATCTGCAGCGACTCGGCGTCAGCGTCGACGGCATGCTGGCTGAAGGTCCCCTGCGGCGGCGCATCCGGCAACAGGTGCGGCGAACCGCCGGCGTCGGGGGACGGCACGGCGGGAGCGGAGCCCGAAACGGGCGCGGATGCTGTCGACGCTGCGACAGAAGCGGACTCCGCGTCGCCGGGGGCCTGCGCCGCGCTCGCTTCGGGCGCGCGCGTCTCGGCCATGCGGCGCTTGAGCTGCTCCATCTCGTGGAGGCTGAATTCGCTCGTTTCGTCAGCCATACCGCCGAACTCCCCACTCTGGAACCCGGACGGCGTCGCGACCCGGTGCCGCGCGCCGCACCTCGGGCGCGTCCCTTAGCTCATGGCGTCCTGATGATGAATGTCCGCCGCAATGCTGCGAATGGTTTTTGCCGATACCGTGCGCTCACCGAGCGCAAAGGTGCGATCAAGAGCAAGCTTGCAGAGGCGGTTGATCTCCCGCGGGATGCCGGCGGTCTGGCGATGCACCTCCGCCTTCGCTTCGGTGTCGAAGACCCCGCCGCCAACGAGACCGGCGGCCTCCATGCGGTAGTCGAGATACGCCCCGGTGCCGCTGTCGTCAAAACACGCAAGATGATACCGCAGGCCGACCCGCTGATCGATGGCCGGCAGCGAACGAATCACCTCCGACAACTCAGGCTGGCCGGCCAGGACAATGGTGATGAAGTTCCGGTCAGCCGCACCGATGTTGGTCAGGTTCTTGAGCTCCGTCAAGGCTTCTTCGGAGAGCTGCTGCGCCTCGTCGATGAGGAGCACCAGTTGCCGGCCGAGACGGATCGCCTTCGCTTCCAGCAGGTCCTGGAAGCGGGCGATGAGGTCGTACTTGCCCTCGCAGTCGCGCGGGCCGCGGCGGAAGCGCAGGCCGCGACGGTTTTCCATCCTGTAGATCATTTCGCGCAGGAGGTCGCAGAACTCCAGGTTGCCGTTGGGCAGGTGGACCGGCAGCGCGGTCTGGATCGCGCCCAAGCGCTCCATCAGCTTGTTGAGGACCATGGTCTTGCCCGCGCCGATCTCGCCGGTCAGCAGGCCGAAGCACATGTTCCCGTCCTTGACGAGGTAGAGCAACCGCTCCAGCGCTTCGACATGCTCGCGCCCGGGGTAGAAAAAGCGGATGTCCCGGTTGCTCTCGAAGGGACGCTCCTGCAACCCCCAGTGCTGGAGGTAATCCCTCGTCCGTTCGGTCTGCAGTTCGACAGTCATGGTCAGGCGCTCCGTTTCTCTTCTGCCCCGTCGGGCTGGCGCAGCGACGTTGCCACGCCCTCGATCAGGTTCCACACAAACACGTCGATCTCCTCCCGATCCGCGTCGGCGGCGAGAAGGATGTCCGGCCGATCCGCTTCGGTCGCGCCCGGGACGGCCTGGCCGGCGGCAATGCACATGCCGATCCGGACCGGTTCCGGCGCAAGAAAGCGGCGGATGCGGGCGCAGCCGGCCAGTGATTCGGCCGCGTCCGCATCGGCGTCGAGCACCACCACCCAGGGCCGGAACGCCCCGAGCTGGAATCCGAGGTCCATCTCCCCGGCGGCCACCTGCACGCGGCAGACGGGGAACTGCTCCTCGATGCTGGCCACCAGGTGCCCCCGGCAGCGCCGGTCGGCAGTGGCCAGCAGCACGCGCGGCTCCTCCTGTTCCAGCCGGTGGAGCGGGATGTCGTACTCGCGCATGAAGTCGCGCAGCTGGTCCGGCGGAATCCGAATGTCGCCGCCGGGCGTGCGATAGACGCGCAAGGCGCCGCGCTTGATCCACCGCTTGATTGTCGACAGGCTCAGGCCACAGATGCGGGCCGCTTCACCGGTCGTATACGCGTTCTTCACCCTGGCGCTCTCCTGCACTGTGCCCGAATAGCGCGACCGTTGCGGTCGATTCGGATATCGACGAATAGCGGCAACGGCTTGAACATTTCCTGCGAAACAATCGCTATGGACGGTATGGGCGGTCTCGGCAATCCGGACGGGATGATCGCCTGTGGACATTTTGCCGACCGGAAAGAGCGGGCCCAATACCCCGAAAAGAGCCGCAATATGGCCCGCAGTCGGAATGTTGGGGAAACCCCGGCGCATTCCGGCCGGGCATGGTTTAGGGAAGAAATCGTTGAAGCGACGACCTGCCCCGGCGACCGGCAGCGACCGGAACACCGCTCCGGGCAGACCGATCCGCCATCGGCCTGCGTTGTGGCGACCGGTGGCGGGTACGGAAAGCAGAATCGTTGCAGCGCAGCGCTACAGGTCGGTCGGCAGGCTTTCGATGCCGGCGCGGACGGCGGCGGCGCTGGCGGCGAGGGCTTCCCGTTCGTTCCCGGTCAGCTCCACCTCGACGATCCGATCCATGCCGCCCTGTCCGAGGAAGACGGGGACACCCAGGTTCACGCCCTCCAGGCCGTACTCACCCTCGAGCGCCACCGACGCCGGAAGCATCCGCTTGCGCCCGGCGAGGCAGGCCTCCACCATGTGCCCCGCGGCCGCGCCGGTCGAACTGAAGGCGCTGCCGGTCTGCAGCAGCTTCACGACTTCGGCGCCGGCCTTGCGGGTGCGCTCGACGATCCGGTCCAGCGTTTCCGTGTCGAGGAGCTCGGTCACCGGCACCCCGCCCACCGTCGCGGTGCGCACCAGCGGCACCATCTCGTCGCCGTGCCCCCCGAGAACCATGGCGCTCACGTCCTCCGGGGCGCAGTCGAGCGCTTCGGCCAGGAAGGCGCGGAAGCGCGCCGTGTCCAGCGCCCCCGCCATCCCCAGCACCCGCGTCCGCGGGAAGCCGGTTGTCGTGCGGAAGACATGGCAGATGACGTCCAGGGGGTTTGCCACGTTGACGAGCACCGCCTCCGGGGCATGCGCGGCCACCCCGCGGGCCAGCCCCGCGGCGATGCCGGCGTTCACCTTGAGGAGATCCATCCGGTCCATCCCCGGCTTGCGGGGCGAGCCGGCGGTGTTCACCACCACCGCGGCGCCGGCGCAGGCGTCAATTTGGTCCGTACCTTCGATCCGGACCGAAAACCCCCGGAGCGCAGCCGCGGCCTGCAGGTCCACCGCTTTGCCCGCGGCGAGGCCGTAGTTCACCACGTCAATCAGGACAATGTCCGCCAGATTGCGCTCGGCCAGGTAGGTTGCCGTCGCCGTGCCGACGTTGCCCGCGCCCAGGATCGCCACTTTCGTCATCGGAGTCTCCTCGCTGTCTCGGTCCGGTCCGGCGGACGTCGCGGTGACATCCACCCCGCCGCAGCAGCACGCGCCACGCATCGACGCGCAAAACGGCGCCCCCATAGAGCCGGATTGCCAGGGATCTGTCAAGGGAAAGGGCCTGTGCGTCGTACAATACCAATGGACCCCGCCCCACGCAAAGGCCGGGACTGGACGCCCGGGGCGAAACCGCGTATACCCGGTGCCGATGACGGAATGACGCCGGGCCGCCGCTCTCTGCGAGGGACACCGCCATGCGGACGCTTCGAATCCTCCTCTTCTGCCTGATCGCCGCGGCCGCGGCCGGGCCCGGCCGCGCGGAGGAGGCATGGCGCCGCGATCTGGATCGCGAGGAACGCATGCGCGTGGCCGAGCTCGTACGCGATCTCGACGCAGCCTATGCGCTCCGCCGCGAAGTCGTGCAGCAGCTTCTCGTCCTCGGCCGCGGCGGCACCGCGGAGATGGTCCGGGCCCAGCTCATCCAGGCGCTCGACCGCGACAACCCCCAGATCCGTCAGGGCGCGGCGGAGGTGATGGCCCGCCTCGGCGATCCGGCCTTCGCCCGCGCGCTCATGGCGCTTCTTCCGCGCGAACCGTTCGAAGACAACCGGGTCCTCATCATGCGGATCCTGCCCACGTTTCTCGTCGAGGACCCCGCCCAGCGGCGGGAGCTCCTGGGCATCCTCTACAGCCACACGCGGGTGATGACTGCGCGTTTGCGCGCCATCCTCCGCGAACCGCCGCTGCGCGCCGGCGACCGGGAACTTGACCGGGACCGCGCACGCCTGCGCAGCGCCGCCATCGCCGCCATCGCCGGACAACTCGACCCGATCGGCTCCGCCCTTCCGTACCTCGACACCAAGGCGCACGACGAAACCGTTCGCCGCTGGATCCTCGACGTGCTGCGAGAGGAGTTCCCCGACACCCGGGCCGAAAGCATCGAGACCTGGGCCTACCTGCGGCCGACCGCACGCCTGCGCCAGCCCATCACCATCCACCGCATCCAGGAGACCGCCGCCCAGTTGCTGGGCGACCTCGGCGCCGTCGAGGCGACCGGCGCCTTCGCCGCGCTCGGCCGGGTGGAGCGTCCGTTCGCCCGCCAGGCGGCGCTGCGGGGGCTGAATGCGCTCGCGATCTTCGCCCACGCACGCTGGTCGGAAGACAGCGATCTCCTCGCCGGCGGCCGCCTGACCGAACGCGACGTGCGCGACTGGCTGCACCTGCGGCGTCGCCTGGGCGGCTTCGAACGGAACGACGACCCGGTGGCGCTGCGCCTGGGCGCCCGCATGCCGGATGCGATCCGCAACGAGCTCAATGCCTGGCGCCCGGAAACCGTTTCCATGCCACCCGCACCGGTCCGGACGGGCGCCCTGGAGGCCATCAACCGCGCCCTTGCCAACCCGCTCCTCTTCCGGGCCGAAGATGTTCCTCCCCTTCCTCCGGAGGTTCGCACGGTGTACGAAGCGCGCGACGAAGGGCTCTCCGCGGAACAGACGCTGCTTCTGAACCGGGCGATCCTGCAGCGCCTGCTTCCGCAGACCATCCGCCGCCGTCTGGCGGAACACCCGGATCTGTACTGGCGCAAGCCCGGCCCCCTCGCCGCCGAATGGCGCAGGGCCGAACGCCAGGCCTGCGCCCGGGCCGTCGCCGAAGCGTTCCGCCTGGCCGTCCGAACGTTGGAAGAACCCGAAATGGTCGATGCGAACAAAGTGCGGGCCGAGGCCTATCG
Source organism: uncultured Planctomycetales bacterium (assembly GCA_964553265.1). GTDB lineage: Bacteria > Planctomycetota > SZUA-567 > SZUA-567 > JAFGNG01 > CAZKKD01. The sequence continues at coordinate 21,900 of CAZKKD010000014.1, forward strand.
CGCCCTCGGCGCATCCCGGCAACCGGCAGCGGCGGGCGCCCTTCTCCGCCACGCCGACGACACCGAACGCGAACCGCTTCTGCGGCGGCGGATCGACATCGCCTGGGCACTGGGAGAGATTGGCGGCGCCGATGCGGTCGAGGGATTGGGGCGCCTCGCTGCCTACAAGGGATACGCCACCTCGCCGCTTGAGCGGCAGGACGAAACCCGGGTCGTCCGCACCGCCCCCGGCGCGCCGGCCGCCGTCGCGGCACGCCCCGGGGGCCCGGGGGCCGCCGCGATCGAGCGGACGCCGGCGTGCCGGGCGCAGTCCCCGTCGTGCGGGGTGTCGCCGACCACGCCCACCCGCTCCGCCACCAGCCGGCGGCCCGGCGCGGCGGCGTGCCGGTCGATCGCCAGCGGCGGCAGCTCGCGGGGGTGCCCGCCGTCGCTGCCCCACGCGCTCGCGACGAAGCGGGCCGCGTCGAGCCCCGCCGCCCGCAGCTTGATCGCCCCCGTCTCGGGGTAGTTGCCCGTGACGATGCCGAGATCGACGTCGCGGTCGGCGAGCGCGTCGAGCAGCGCCGCCACCCAGACGAGCAGCCCGCTCGTGGCCACCCCCCGGCGGAACGCGTCCGCGAAGGCCTCGGCGTAGGCGGCGCGGGACGCCGGCCCGGGCCCGG
>CAZKKD010000015.1:0-16560 GCA_964553265.1 uncultured Planctomycetales bacterium
GGCATGCCCGACACGGTCGCGGAAGCGTCGGGGGAGAAGCTGATCGACCTCGCCTCGTTCATGAAGGTCTGTCCGCGCTTCGGCGAAGAGTGGAGGCAGCGCTTTCAGTCCTATTGTACACAGCAGGCCGACGCGCCTCCCTGCGAGGAGTGCCTTTCCGAAACCGCCGGGCGCGTGGTCGCGGAGCTCCGGGGCGCACACCACCGCGCGCATGTCCCCCTCAACGAGCTTGGCGAGGGCGAACAGGGGCGGCTGGTCGGCGTCCCCGACGCCGGCCCGGCGGCCGAGCTTCTTCGCAAGCGCGGCATTCATCTCGGCATGCCGCTGGAGGTCGAACGCGTCACCCCGGACGGCAGTGCCCGGATCAAGGCGCGTGGGTTCCACTTTTCCCTCACCCCCGAGGACCTGCCGCACATTGCGGTCGAACCGCTCTAGGACTTTCATGGGAGTACCGACATGTGGCAGTGGATTGCCGTCGTCGCCGTTCTCGTCTTCGCTGGTGCCCTTGTGTTGCGAAAGGGGGTCGCCATGCTGAAGGGCCGCTCCACCGGCTGCGGCTGTGGCGGTTGCTCCGCCTGCCCCGGGCGGTCGGAAGACTGCGATCCCGAGTCCAGTAACCCCGCGACAGCATCGAAGGAGACAGCATCGTGAGCGAAGAACGGGTCGTGCCGCTGGCGGACCTGGCGGTGGGGCGTCACGGCACGGTCGTGGCCCTCCACGGCGGCAGGCGGTTCCAGACACGCATCGTCAGCATGGGGCTCCACCCCGGCAGCGAGGTCGAGGTCGTCCAGGGCGGCAACGGCAAGGGCGGCCCCGTCATCGTCGCAATCGGCTCTACCCGCCTCGCCATCGGCAAGGGGATGAGCGATCGGATCATGGTGGCGACCGACCCCCTCCCCGGTTCGCCCGCTTCGGAGAGCACCGCTTCCGCGTAAAGGAATCGCCGTGAAACATCTTCACAAGACCCTGCTCGTCGCGCTCGCCGGCCAGCCGAACTGCGGCAAGACCACCGTCTTCAACATGCTCACCGGCGCGCGCCAGTACGTGGCCAATTTCCCCGGCGCCACGGTGGAGAAGAAGCAGGGCCGCTTCAAGCTCGACAACCGCACCGTCGAGGTGGTCGACCTCCCCGGCACCTACAGCCTCACCTCCTACAGCCAGGAGGAGCGCGTTACGCGCGACTTCCTGCTCCTGGAACGGCCCGAGGTGGTGGTCGTGGTCGTCGACGCCACCAACCTCGCCCGCCACCTCTATCTCGCCTTCCAGCTCCGCGAGATGCAGATTCCCATGGTTCTCTGCCTCAACATGATCGACGTCGCGGACCGCCAGAAGCTCCGCATCGACGTCGAGCACCTGAGCCGCGCGCTCGACACCCCGGTCGTCGCCACCGCCGCGAGCCGCGGCCGGGGACGCGACGAACTCCGCGAGGCCATCCTCCAGACCGCCGAGACCGCCAACCACAACCCCGACGTCTGGCGGCTCGACTACGGTCCGGAGCTCGAGCCCTCGCTCCGCCGCCTCGAGGAGCATCTCGCCGGTCGCGAGCACCTGATGGAGGACTTCTCCGCCCGCTGGCTGGCGGTGAAGCTGATGGAGAGCGACTTCGAGGCCGAGCGCATCCTCCTCCACCACGCGCACGACCGGCAGGAGCGCGCCCTCGCCGCCTTCGCCGACGAGGTGCGCGACGCCTTCGTCGCCGAGGCGCAGCGGAGTCCCGAGCGCATCATCGCCGCCCGCCGCTACGAATACGCCGAGACGCTCGCCGGCGCCTGTGTGCTCCGCCTCGGCGGAGGCGCGAAAAGCTGGAGCGACCGCGTGGACGAGCTTGCCTGCCACCCCGTGGCCGGCGTAGCCCTGGTCATCGCCGTCCTCTTCGCCGTCTTCCACCTGACGTTCCAGCTCGCCGACGGCTGGACCTGGATCCCGTGGGCGGACGGGTGGACCACCCCGGTCGGGGTCTTCCAGTGGATCTTCGACGACTGGCTCCCGTCCATCACGCACGAGATGAGCCCCGGGCCCTTCCGGTCGCTCCTGGAGGACGGGGTCATCGGCGGCGTCGGCGGGGTGATCTCGTTCGTGCCGCTCATCTTCTTCATGTTCGTCTTTCTCGGCATCCTGGAGGACACCGGCTATGTCGCGCGGATGGCCACGGTCCTCGACCGCGTGCTGCGGCCGTTCGGCCTACAGGGGCAGAGCGTTCTGCCGCTGGTCCTCTCCGGAGGGATTGCCGGCGGGTGCGCGGTGCCGGGGGTGATGGCCACGCGCACCCTCCGCGACACGCGCGACCGCCTGGTGACCATGCTGGTCGCGCCCTTCATGTGCTGCGGGGCCAAGATCCCGGTGATGGCGCTGCTGGTCGGGGCGTTCTTCTCGGCCCATGAAGGGCTGGTGCTGACGGGGCTGGTGCTGCTTTCGTGGGTGGTGGCGCTCGGCACTGCGCGGCTCCTGCGGCTCACCGCCATCCGCGCCCGCCAGACGCCCTTTGTGATGGAGCTGCCGGCCTACCACCTGCCGGTCGCCGGCACCGTCCTCCGCAGCGCCGGCCAGCGGAGCTGGCTGTACCTGCAGAAAGCGGGCACCATCATCCTGGCCGTCAACATTCTCCTCTGGGCGGCGATGTCGTTCCCGCGTCCCGACGCGCGCACCTACGAGATTGAGCGACGGGCCGCGCGGACCGAACTCGCCGACAACCTCTCCGACAATCCGTACCACCCCTACCTGACCGCCGAGGAACTCCCCGCCACGCTTGCGCTCCTGGAGCGCGAGCGCTCCGGCGAGCCGCTCGCCAATCCCGACGCGACCACGCCGGCGGCGTTCCGCGAGCGGCTGACCCTCGTCCGCGCGGCGGTCGGCCGGCTCTCGCCCCCTCCCCCGGACAGCGACGCGCCCGAGGCTGCTGAGCCGAGCGCCACCGACAGCAGCGCCCCCGTCGACCCGGACGCCGCCGAGCCGCCCGCCCTCGCCGAGGCCGCCGACGCGCTGGCCCGCTGCGTCCGCACCTTTGCCTCGGTGAATGAGCGCTACCGCGCCGACCGGTTGCGCGGGAGCCTGGCCGGCCGGCTTGGCCGGGCGCTGGCGCCGGCCTCACGGCTGGCCGGCTTCGACTGGCGGACCAACGTCGCGCTCGTCGGCGGGGTGTCGGCGAAGGAGCTGATCCTGAGCGGACTCTCGACCGCCTACAGCATGGGCCGCGACGCCGCGCCGCCGCCGGCGGACCAGGCAGGCGGCTCGCTCGGCAGGCGGCTGCGCGATGTCGAGGACTGGACGCCCATCCGCGCGCTTGCGCTCATGGTCTTCGTCCTCTTCTACTCGCCCTGTCTGCCGGCGCTGGTGGTGATCGGCCGCGAGAGCGGCACGTGGCGCTGGGCCGCCTTCGCCGCCGTCTTCAGCACCATCATCGCCTTCGCCCTCGCCGTCGCCCTCTACCAGGGAGGCCAGTTCTTCGCGGGATAGCCAAGCACCGGCCCCCGACACCCGGTGCGGCCGAAAGGACAGGCTGCGCGCCCGTCTATGCCTCTGACCGTTTCCAACCGGACGAGACCGCCGCGTCCCCCAGCTCCGCGTTCGGCGAGAGGCGCAGCGCCTTTCCGCTCGTCGTCGTCAGGTTGGCCACCGTCACCGTCCGGCAGAACTGGTACGGGTACGGGCGCTCCGCCATCGGCGGACGCGCGGGATCCCCTTCGCCATCCCGGTCATGATCCGCAAAGAGATAGGGGCCGTCGTAGCCGTCCGGCGTGTTGGCGTCTTCGAGCGCGAGGCCGTCGATGTCGATGCGTTGCGGCATGAAGCACGGATAGCCGAAGTCGTGGGTCCCGTCGTTGGCGAGCCCGATGATGTGCGGCCAGGCCGTCTCGCCGCAGTTGGGAATCCACCGGCAGTTGCGGACCATCACGTCCCCCTCCCACGTGCTGCCGTAGTCCGGGCGGAAGTTTACCATGTGATGGCCATGGAGGGTGGAGTCCTCGAAGGTCAGCACGCCCCGTCCGATCGCGTTCAGCCCCATGTGCCCGAGCGTACAGCGCCGGACCGTGTAGGTGCCCGAGACCCCCATGTGGGTGTCCATGCGGGAGAGGACGCAGTCTTCCAGAAGGATGTTCTTACAGAAATTCGAGCCGATGACGCCCCAGCGCGTCTTGTCGCAGATGTGGTTCATGCGGCAGCCGACCATGCGGAAGTTGACGACGTTGTTGGCGTGGAGATCATACGACCCCATCGAGACCGGTTTGCCGGCCGCGCCGATGGTCGAGTAAATCCTGTGCCCGCTCACGAAGCAGTCGCGGAACGTGATGTCGGCGCACTGGCCGGCGCTGAGGAAGCCCTGGTACGGATGCCCCACCGCGGTCTCGCCCACTACGTAATGGGTAAGCCCGTCGATGGTGGTGCGCGAGCGGCGGATCTCGATGTTGCGGCCCCAGTAGTTGTACCCTTCTTCCTGCTTCATCCGGTTCGCGAACGTGGTGAAGATACCGCCGCGCACCACCAGCGGCGTGTCTTCGATGGGATGGGCTTCCACACGCGTGACAGTGTCATAGGTCCAGTCGATGTCGCCCTCGATGGAACCGTCCCGCCGGAGGATGAAGCAGTCGTGCTGCGGAAAGCCTTCGTTCTGGTTGAGCCCGCGGCGGATGTAGACCCGCCTGTGCTCGTTCTCGACCAGGACATGGCAGTCCCGCGCGGGCCGGGCCTCCACCTGCCGCTGGTCGCGCTCGAGGCGGTCAATGCGGATCTCCTCCGGCTCCAGGAGCGACTCCACCGTGAAGAGCGTAGCCTTGTGGTCCTCCACGTCCGTGTCGTCGATGGTGAAGCGGGAGGTGTTCCAGTCGGTGTCGGTCGCGATCACGGCTGTCAGCGCCCGCCGGCCAAGGTGATAGGTGACGCCCGGCCGGCTGCGAACCGGAAGGCCGTGGGCGTTGGCGTGTTCGTGCGCCTTGCAGATGGCGGGCAGGTCGTCGGCCACCCCGTCGCCGACCGCGCCGAAATCCTCGTAGGTGACGATGTTGTCTTGCAGGGTCAAGTTGTTCTCCTTCGGAGCAAGAGCGCAAAGGGCCTCTCGCGAAATCGGTTCGCGAACCGGAGCCCTTGGCCCGGCAGCATACCGCAAGACACTGCCCTTCGCAACCCGCGGACCGTCTGGCTGCGTTACCCGGGTGCTTGTCAGGAGTCCGTGCTATCTTGGTCACCCGGGCATGTGCGAGTTGCGACTGAGGTGGGTGCCGTCCTTGTAGCTGACCGCTTCCTGCCCACCACTGCGCATGTGCGAGTTGCGACCGCGGGCGCTCGCACGGGCGGCTCGACGACGGGACTGCCCACCACTGCGCATGTGCGAGTTGCGACGGAGAAGACCGCCGCCGTGTTGGCGTGGCCCACACAGCTGCCCACCACTGCGCATGTGCGAGTTGCGACGGCTGGGGGTGAAACCCCTGAAATGCCATTGCGTTAGAGGGCCGTTTCCGCGAACCCCGCGCCGCCGCGCGGTGCGCACCCGGTTGTGGGGCCCTCCACCAGCCGTCCTTTCGGACGCAACCTGCACCGCGAGCGTCGCTTGCAACCCTTGCGCGAACCCCCCGGGGTTCCGGGCGTCACTTGGGGTTCGCGCAACCGCACACACAAAGCAGTCGTGTTTCCGGCGTAGTCCGGCCCCGGCGCGACACACCGTAGATCGCCAGCCCGGCCACGAAAGCGCGGCCCGGCGAAAACGCGGACATCGACAGTCTCTTCCGGAATCTACAGCCCCCGGCATTGCCGGATGAGGGCAGGCTGCCCCGCCTGTGGATGCGTCGCCGCTGGGCGGGTAGGCAACCCAACTCTACCCCATACCCCGTGCCGTGTCAAGCGATCAAAAAGGCGTCTCACCGGTCAAGCGTCGCTCCCGGTGCGGCCCGGCCCATGCCTCAAAGTCGGGACGCGGATCCCACGTCGATCCGTCGGGCAGCGTATAGATCCAGCCCTTCCGGCGCACGTCGGCGGGGAATGTCCCGAAGAAGCGGTGGGCTATGTTGCCGGCCGCATTCAGGTCGGCATGGCCCCGGTAGCCGCAATGCGGACAGCGGAAGAGGTGGCCGCCCGGCTCCCAGACCGGATAGCCGAAATCAACGCACTGCCCCCGTGGCCTCCCCTCGCTCCGGGGATCCTTCCGCTTCATGGAAAACCGCCACCCCGGCCGGAGACAGGCGGAACAGAGGTGACTGGTGAGGTACGGACTCACCCCCTCGTCCACCGGAAACCCGAATTCCGGCGCGGTCAACTGCACGGCATCGACAATGTGACGCCGGTTCATGGCGCGCAATTCCCTGTTCGCCCATCGCTCGTTCCGGGCCGTGGGCTTCAGGGTGTCCAGCTTTTCGAAAACGATCACATGGGCGTCGAAGCGCCGGGCCGTCTCGACAATCGCATGCGCCGCCTTCTTGAAGCGATCATCCGCCATGTCGGTCCGGTGATCCTGCAAGGCGATGAAGCTCCGCTCCCCGTCCACGGGCTTGCCCCGTTCCCGCCGCCCCTTGCGGAGGGCGCGCTCGTGTCGTCGCATCTCGGTAAGGGCCGGCAACTCCGGCGCGTCGACCAGCCCCCGCTTCGGGATCGTCACCGTCCAGCCCGGATCGCCACGGACCCCTTCGGCGACGGCGAAGCCGCCGATGTGGCGCACCCCGAGATCGATCGCCAGCACGCGCACCGCCCCCAACGGTTCGCCGGCCGCGTCGTGAAGGCTGTCCGCGCTGCATGTCCGGCCGGCCCGCTTCTTCCACCGCGCGCGGGGCGGGCCGTCCTGCTCCTTGACGGTAAAGACGAGGTGTTCCGACTTCGGCCGGAGAATCAGCTTTGCCCCGCCCACACCCGCTTTCCGCTCTCCCGGCGAAGCGGCGGGCCGGTCAAATTTGCGGCCCGCCTTGCCGGGTTCGAGCGGCGGGAGCCGGCCTTCGCGCCGAAAGACCTCGGTCCGGTGGGCGGGCTTCAGCCGTGGATCGCATTCGATCCGAACCGATTCAAACCACCGAAGGACCCACGCGCCCCCGTCGCATTCGTCCACAAGACAGAGATTGACGGTCCCCTTGCCGAAGTCCGCTTCCTTGTAAAACACGTCCTTTTCCAAGTTAAACCACCGGGGATGCCCCTCCGGCGACGGCAAGGTCAACGTCGGCGGACGGCGGAAGCGGTCGTGTTGATCGAGGTACGTGTCCAGCGTCTTTTCGAGCGAGGCGATTTCGGGATTGTGCTCCCGCAACCAATCGAGAAGGCGGGGGATCTGCTTCTCCGGTCGCTTGGTGCGGGTGCGGATCTCCCGCTGCACTTCTTCCGGGACCGGTGCGAAGTCGGCGGCCGTGGCGCGCCCGCGCCACGCATTCAGTTCCGGGTGCGCCTCAACGTACTCATACCACAAATGCCAGCGACCCCGCCGGCGGCCCTTGCCCCGGCGTTGCCGCTTGCGGTGCGTCACCGTTTGGCCGGCGGCGGCTTGGGCCTCTTCGCGCGCGGCTTCACAATGCGCCTCGAAGTCCCGCCACGGGCCGGTAAAGAAGTCCATGAACGTCCCGTGATCTGCACACCACGCGTCGCGCTCCTTTTCCCATGCTTCGCGCCCCTTCCGCCAGTCGGCGGCGAGCGCCTGATAACTCTTGATGAAGGCGAGTGCGTCATCGCAGACCTGACGCCAGAATTTCGCCGACACGCCCAGTCGGCCGGGTATCGGATCGCAGCGGCCCTGCCCTTTGTTGAAGACCACCACCCCGTCCGATTCGCCGAACCCCTCGTATTTATTGAACAACAGACCGCATTCTTCCCGGAATTGCTTCGCCAGCGGCTTCCAGTTGTTGTCCACGTCCTGATCGCCTTTAAAAACGGGGCTTGTGAGCATGTCCATGATTCCATGGCCGGCCTGGTTGCCCATTCCCAGCATTTCGTCCGCAAGGCGCTTCGCCGTCTCGCCGAAACGCCCGTTGCCCATCTGCAGATAACGCTCCACCATCTGGCGAAGGCAGTCATTGTAGACACGGTGCGTTCGGACAAGCGCCGCCCGAAGGCGGGCCGACGGGTTGACGATCCGGCTCTGATACGCTCTTGTGGACATGGGCCATGCTCCCCGGACAAGGGTCATGCGCGGCGACGCTTTCGACCGTCGCCCGCTCTCACCGGATTCCCGCAACTACAATATAGGGCGAAGTTCGCGGCTGTCAACTGCTCCCTCCCCCGCCGGAGCCTTGCCAAACCGGGCCCGCGCGGCTATGCTGGGCGGCTGGAACCGGAGACGACGACCGCCGCTGCTGGACTCGGGACACCGCCATGCGCCCCTTTTCGCTCCTCGTCAAGCCCACCTCCGCGGACTGCAACCTGCGCTGCGCGTACTGCTTCTACCTCGACCGCGCCGAGCTCTACCCCGAGTCGCGCAAGCACCGCATGAGCGACGAGGTGCTCGAGACCATGATCCGCACCTTCATGCAGACCGACCAGCCGCAGTACGCCATCGGCTGGCAGGGCGGCGAGCCGACCCTCATGGGGGTCGAGTTCTTCCGCCGCGTGGTCGAGCTCCAGAAGCAGTACGGCCGCGGCGGCGCCGTGGTGGCCAACGGTCTCCAGACCAACGCCACCCTCATCGACGACGAGTTCGCCCGGCACCTCGCCCAATACCACTTTCTCGTCGGCTGCAGCCTCGACGGCCCGGCCGAGATCCACAACCGCTACCGCAAAACCATCGGCGGCGAAGGCTCGCACGCCGCGGTCTGGCGCGGGATCGAGGCGCTCCGCCGTCACGACGCCGAGTTCAACATCCTCGTCCTCGTCAGCCAGGCCAATGTCCACCGCTCGCGCGAGGTCTACCGCTACCTCTGCGACCAGGGGCTCTACTACCACCAGTACATCCCCTGCGTCGAGTTCCAGTCCGGTTTCGAGCCCCACCCGTTCGCCATCTCCGGCCGCGAATGGGGCGAGTTCCTCTGCGAGATCTTCGACGAGTGGGTCCCGAACGATACGCGACGCGTATCGGTCCGCCATTTCGATAGCGTATTGGAATATCTGGTCACCGGCCGCACCAATGTCTGCGTCATGGGCTCCGACTGCCGGCAGTACCTGGTCGTGGAGCACAACGGCGACGTCTATCCCTGCGACTTCTGGGTGCGCGACCACTACCGCCTCGGCAACATCCGCACCGATGCGTGGGCGGATCTCCAGGCGAGCGAGGTCTACCGCGACTTCGGCGTCCTCAAGGCGCAGTGGAACGCCGCCTGCACCGACTGCCCGCACCTGCCGCTCTGCCGCGGCGACTGCCTCAAGCATCGCCTGCCAAAGGAGAACGATCCGCGGACGCTGAGCTGGCTCTGCGAGGGGTGGAAGCTCTTCTACGACCATACGCTCGACCGCTTCCGCGCCCTCGCGCAGACCGTCCGCACCGAGCAGGAAGCCCAGCGCCGCGCCGAACTCGCCCGCCAGCAGGCCGCCGCAGCGGCGCGCCGCCCCGGTCCCACCCCCGGCCGCCGCCGTCCCGCCGCGCCCCCCGGCCGCAACGATCCCTGCCCCTGCGGCAGCGGAAAAAAGTACAAAAAGTGCTGCGGCCGCTAAAACGCAAACCGGATCGCTCTCCATCGCCCGGCATTGCTTTCCCTCAACGCCACCGAAAGCGCAGTACTGGATCCGCTCCGACGTTCGCTAGCCCTTTGTTGCGAACGGTTTCGGTCCGCTGCGCCCGGTTTCGGGCCGGTCTGCCAGCATCAGGCGGTGGGCGGCGCAAGGCCCAGCTCGGCAAGGACTTCCGGCCCGACGACGACCGGGCCGCGCGGGAGCGTGTCCGGGTCGTAGCATTCCAGGAGGTCGCGCGGCGACAGGCATGCGCCGGGGTCCGCCCAGCCGCAGGACGCCGCCAGCCAGCCCACGACACGCTCCGGACGCGTCCCGGCCGCGCGCACGGCGGCCAGGCGCGTGTCGCCGTGCCGCTTCGCCAGCCGCCGCCCGTCCGGGCCCACCACCAGCGGTACGTGCGCATAGTCCGGCCGCGGCAGGTCCAGCGCGTCCTGGAGGAGGATCTGCCGCGCCGTGCTGTTGCAGAGGTCGTCCCCGCGGAGCACCTCGGTCACGCCCATCGCCGCATCGTCAACAACGACAGCGAGTTGGTACCCCGCCCCGTCGGGGTGCCGCGCGAGGACGAAGTCGCCGGTGGTGCGCGCGACGTTGCAGCGCTGCGGCCCGCGGACGCGGTCGGTCCAGGCGACGTCGCGGTCCGGCGCACGGAAGCGCCACGCCGGCAGACGGCCGTCCGGCAGCGTCGCGCAGGCCTCCGCGTACGTCCACCCCCGGGCGCGACACGTGCCGGGATACACCGGCCCGTCCTCGCCCGCATGCGGTGCGCTGGCCGCGCGCTCGACATCCGTCCGGGAACAGGTGCACGGGTAGACTAGATCCGCCGCCATCAGCCGCTCCAGCGCCGCGCAGTAGCGGTCCAACCGCGCAGACTGGACGTACGGCGCGTGCGGACCGCCGATGTCCGGCCCTTCGTCCCAGTCGAGCCCGAGCCACCGGAGATCGTCCAGCGCCTGGCCGATCGTGTCTTGCTTTACTTTCGGATGGTCCAGGTCCTCGACACGCAGCACCACGGCCCCGCCGCGGCTGCGCGCGGAGACCCACGCGAGCAGAAAGCTGCGCGCATTGCCGAGATGGAGCGCCCCGGTGGGGCTGGGGGCCAGACGTCCTCGCATTCGCTGCGTTCCTGCTGCCGACCAGAGAACGGACCCGGTTGCGCCCGGCATGGTACCAGAACCGCAGGGCTACACAAGTGGGAACGCAGACGCCATCCACGCCGCGGGCCGGCGGACTGGCCGCTCGCGGGCCGGGGCACTGCCAGGCTGCCTGCGGGAAGCTTCCCGGAGCGATTGCTCTGATTTGCGCCTGACGTATTGCCCGATATGAAATCACAGGCAAGAGTGCACGCAAGATCCACGGGACGGAACTCTCCCCACCGGGGTGAGGCGGATTTGAGACAATCGAAGAATTTGACAGCCCGCCCTTCCTCGTGTACATTATCCGCTGGAGGTTATGCACTACAAATCTCCTTGACAAGCCTGTCCGGGCTTCGTTTGATGGGTGCTGGACTGTTTGCCCGGGCAGGGGCATGCCAAGACACGAACAATCGCGAGGGAACCGTTTGGACGGCCTGACCGTACGGGCGCCGGCAAAGGTGAACCTGTTTCTGGAGGTTTTGGCTCGTCGACCCGACGGATACCATGACCTCGAATCCATCTTTGCCGAACTGGACCTGGCAGACACCCTGACGCTGCGCGCAACGGACGCGACCGAGATCCGGCTGACCTGTGACCGCGAGGGCATCCCGCTGGACGGGCGCAACCTGGTGGTCCGGGCCGCGGAGCTTCTGCGGGAGCGCTGCGGGGTGCGCGGCGGTGTCGAGATGCGCCTGGAGAAGCGCATCCCGGCCGGCGGCGGCCTGGGCGGCGGATCGAGCGACGCCGCGGCCGCCCTGCAGGGCCTGAACAGACTCTGGGGCCTGGGACTGGACCGGACGGCGCTTCTGGGGTGTGCGGCGGGGCTGGGCTCCGACGTGCCGTTCTTTCTGTACGGCGGAACCGCGCTCTGCACCGGCCGCGGCGAACGGGTGCAGCCCGTGCCGAATGCATGCTGCCTGGACCTGGCCCTGGTGTTCCCGGAATGGGGCGTCGGAACGGCGGACGCGTACCGGGCGCTCCAATCGGAGGATTTCGGTTCCGAGCGGTCGGATCGCCTGCGGGAGGCCCTGGCCGCGGGGGACAGGAAGGGCGTCGCCGACGCCTCGTTCAACCGCTTCGAGCGGCCGGTGTTTGCGCTCGAACCGCGGGAGCGCGCGCTGTACGAAGCGCTGGACGCACTCGGGATGGCGACGATCCGGATGAGCGGAAGCGGCTCGACCCTCTTCGCCCTGCTGCCTTCGGGCGAGCCGGCCGAGGTGCTGGCCGAGCGCGCGCGTGGGCTGCGCGGGGTACGGGATGCAACGGTGGCCCGCATCGATGCGGCACCGACAACGTGAATCGGGCCACCCGGTCGCAGCGTGGACCGGGACGGGCACGCGACGGGAAGGAACGGGCACTGCGGGGCACGGGCAGGATGGGCGACCGCAGACGACGTCGGCAGCGCTTCGACATCGGGTGAAGGAGGACTGGGGATGGAGATCACCGAGGTACGCGTACGCCTTGTGCAGGAGAGCAGCCAGGACAAGCTGCGAGCCTTTGTGACGATGACGTTCGACAACGACTTTGTCGTGCGGGAGGTGAAGGTGATCGAAGGCGACCAGGGACTCTTCGTCGCCATGCCGAGCCGGAAGGCCATGGAACGCTGCCGCCACTGCGGCGGACGCAACGTGGTACAGGCCGCCTACTGCAACCAGTGCGGCAAGGAACTGCCGCAGACCCCGCCGGCCCGGGGAGGCCGGGACAAGGTCTACCTCGACGTGGCGCACCCGATCAACGCCGAGTGCCGCAAGCAGATTCACGATGCCGTGGTCGCGGCCTACGAAGAGGAGATCCGCAGCGAATCGGATCCCGGGCCCCGCCCTGCGCGCAGCCGGCAGGAGGACAGCACCGACGACGATTCCGAAGACGATGACGTCCCGGTCGACGACGAAGAAGAAACAGTAGAGGAGGAGGACTCCGAGGACGAGACCGCCGCGGTCGGATCGGGCGACGATGACGAGCAGGAGGACTTCGACAAAGGCATCTTTTCCTGAGCCTCACGGCGCCGAAACGGCAGACGGTTTGCACCGGCATCGTGCGCACATCCCCTCCCCTGCCCCTTGCCCCGGTTGCGCCTTCGTGCTACATTTCCCGTGCGGCAGGACGGCGCCTGCCTGGAGGAAAGGTGCCCCACGGGAATGAGTTACCGACTCAAACGACGCGAACCCGTCCCCGCCGGAATCCGGCGGATCGTAGCTGAGCAGATCGACGACTGCGTCCGCCAGCTGGACGGCGCCGCCGGCGACGCCTTTGACGCCGCCGTGCACGAAAGCCGACGATCCTTCAAGCGCATCCGGGGGGTCCTGCGCCTGGTGCGCGACGAACTGGGCAATGCCGTCTACAAGCGCGAAAACAGTACCTTCCGCGCTCTCCGCCGGCAGCTCTCCTCGGTACGGGATGCGTACGTCATGCTTGCCACCCTGGACAAGCTCGCGGCGCGCTATCCCAACCGGTTGCCGGTCGACTATCTGGAAACGCTTCGGGAGAAGCTCCATGCCGAGCATCGCGCCCACCGAAGCGGGAACGCCGACGGAGAGAATCCCTCCGAGAAGATCCTGAGGGCGCTGCGCGCGGCCCGGACACGCCTGCCCGACTGGCCGCTTGCCACCGACAGCTTCAACACCCTCGCACCGGGTCTGGCGCGGATCTATCGGCAATCCGTTGAGGCCCTGGACACGGCGCGGGCGACCCAGGCAGCCGACGACTACCACGAACTGCGCAAGCGCGTGAAAGACCAGCGGTGCCACACCCGCCTCCTGCGCCCGGTCTGGCCCCAGACCATGAAGACAAGGGACAAGGAACTCAAGCGTCTCTCTGATCTCCTCGGGGACGAACATGACCTGAGCGTTCTCCTCGATCGCCTCCTGCGGGAATCCAGGGAACCGAGCGGCCAGTCGGCCCGCTTCCTCGTCTTCGAGCTGATCGAAGAAGCGCGGAGCGATGCACGCGAGGAATTGGATCTTCTTGCGGGACGTCTCTTTGCAGAGCCTCCGGCCGTCTTCGTCGACCGCCTCGCGGCCTATTGGGACGAATGGCGGAACGCAGCCGCCCGCCTGCCGGCGGACTGATCCGCTTCGTCTTGCGATCCCTGGCGGAGAACGGCCCCGGGCGGCACCAGCGGGCGCATGTCCGTTGCGGCCGTTTTCGGCCGCAACCCTGTACGCAAACACGCGTTGTCGCGCAGTATAGAGTAGGGGCGAATGGGGTCCCATCCCCGCTCCGGGCCGTGCGGCTCATGCCACTGCCGATCGCTTCGCCTCCGACGGCGCCGCAGAACCGGTCCGTCCCGCGGCGACGGCGCCACGCCGGCCGAACCGTCCAACTGGAGGAGTTGTCCATGCGCTGTCTTCCGGCCCTGCTGCTTGTGCTGCTTTGTGCTTCGCCTCTTCAATCGGCGGAATCGCCGGAGGAGCTGTACCGGTACGCCCGCGGGCTCATGCTGAACCGGCGGGACTATGCGGCGGCGGCCGAGAAGTTCGCCCGGTTCACGAAGCAGCACCCCGACCACGACGACGCGGCCCAGGCACTGAGCTACGAGGGGCTCTGCCGTTCGCGCCTCGGCGAATTCAAGCAGGCGGCCGGGGTCTACCGCTCGCTCCTGGAGGCCTATCCCAACGCATCCGAAAAGCTCCGCAGCGAGGCCATGGCCTACGGCGGGGATGCCGCCTTTCAGGCCGGAGACTTCGCCACGGCGGCGGGGCTGTACCGGCAGCTCCTTGAGGCCTTCCCGCAGTCGCCTCTCGTGCCCAACGCGCGCTTCTGGTACGCCGAATCCTGCTACCGGATAGCCGAGGCCGCCCGCGAACGCAAGGACGAGGGCAAGACCGCGGAGTGGTTCACCAAGGCGCAGGAACACTTTCTCCACCTCGCCGACGCGGACCCGCCGGGCGCGCATGCAACGGATGCCCTCTACAACGCCGCCTATGCCGCCTTTGAACGGAAAGACACGGACGCCGCCGTCCGCCTGTTCGACCGCTTCGCCACAAAGCACGCGGACGACAAGCGCCGGGGCGAAGCCCTGCTTCTGAAAGGCGAGGCTCTCCTCCGCGCCAGACGATACGACGACGCCTTCGCGGCGTTCGGGGCGGACCCGCTCGCCAAGGGAGATCCCGAACTGCGCGGCAAAGCCCTGATCGGGCAGGCCTGGTGCCGGTACGAGTCGGACCGGCCGGCCGACGCGGGCACGCTCTTCGCGGCCGCAGCGGCGGCCGCCGATGCACTCGACAACAAGCACGCCGCCACGCTCCGCTATCGCGCGGGAAAGGCCTTCCTGGAAGCCGGCCAGCCCGACCAGGCGCGGAAACACCTCGACGCCGCTTCGAGCGTGACTCCGCATCCGCTCCACGGCGAGATCCTTCTCCGCCGGGCCGAAGCGCGCCTCCTGCACCTCCGGCAGGCCAATCCGGACGCCGCCTCCGCCACCAGGGAGCGCGACCGCGCCATCGCCACCCTGCGGGAAGCGCAGCAGGCGGGGGGGCTTGTCCGGTCCGACGAGGCGGACCTCCAGGCGCTCCTGGCCGAGGCGCTCCTGGAACACGGGGCCTACGCCGAGGCGGCGGCCATCTTCGGGACCTTCGCGGGCCAGTATCACCGCGACCCCCGCGTGCCGTGGGCGGTCTACAACCAGGCCTTCGCCCTCCACAAGGCGGACCGGTCCGCCGAAGCCCTGAAGGCGGCGCGTCTCCTCTTCGAAAACGCAAAGGACGCACCGCTCCGCCTGGATGCCGCATGGGCCATGGCCGACTATGCCGAAGCGGCGGGCGCCCCCGGCGCAGCGGACCAGGCCCTCGCGTGGCTGGCCGACGAGGGGCTCCCCTGGGCGGAGGCGACGGCCCCGAAGCTGGCGCAGGCCGAACGGGCGCCCCTCCTCCAGACGGCGCGCCGCCTGGCGCCGCAGGCGCTCCTTCGCCTCGCCAACCGGCTGATGGACACCGGGGACCCCAAGGGGGCGGAAGCGCGCTGGCGGCAGCTGGCCACCCGCTTTCCGAATCACGAGACCGCCGCCGACGCATGGATCCAGGTGGGCATCCTCGCCGAAGCGCGGAACGACCTGCCCGCTGCCGTCGAGGCGTACGCAAAGGCTGCCGAAGCCGATCCGCCCGAGGTCCGCGCCAGCGCGCTTGTCCGCATGGGCGCGGCCAAGGTGCTGCAGGGACAGGCCGCACCCGACGCCACGGAACGCGAAGCCCTCCTGCGCAGCGCACTCGATCACCTGCAGGCGCCGGATGCGCGGAAGGCCACCGGCCCGCTCGCAGCCATGCAGGCCTATTACGGCGCCGAAGCGCTGTACGCCCTCGGCCGGACGAAAGAAGCGCTCCCCTTCTACGAAGCCGCCCGCGCCGCCAACCCGCCCGCGGACCTGCAGGACGCCGTCCTCTTCGGCCTTGGCTGGTGCCGGCATGATCTCGGCCAGCTGGACGCCGCGGCCGAGGCTTTCGAAGCGCTCGTGAAGGAGCACCCGGAGAGCCCGTTCCGCCCCGAGGCGATGGCGGTTCTCGGCCGGATTCAACTCGCCACCGACGCGCCCAGAGCCGCCGTAAAGACGCTCACCGCGCTCCGCCAGGCGCACCCGGACCTGCCCCCTGCGACCGCGGCCCGGGTGGCACTGGCCGCCGCGCCCCTCGTCGCGCGGACGCAGTCGCCGCTCGAGATCACCATTGCGGGCGGCGAGTTCCGGCCCGTGACCCTCGCGATCATCCCTTTCTTCGGCGGCGCCCCCGCGGAGGAGGCGACAGACGTCATCCGGGCCAACCTCGTCAATTCCGGCCTGTTCCGATCCGTCGACCCGGCCGCCTTCATCCAGCGCCCCGCGAATGTCGACGAGCCGCCGCGCTTCGCCGACTGGCGGGCGATCGACGCCGAG
>CAZKKD010000015.1:16570-22208 GCA_964553265.1 uncultured Planctomycetales bacterium
CCCGCAGCGGCGCGCTGGCGAGTTCCGGCGACATTCGACTCGCCACCGCCCCGCTCAGCGCCGCCGTAGCGACGCTCCCCCCGCTCCGCCCGGCGAACACGGACATGCCACTCGCGACCGCGGCCCGGGTGGACCGGGCCGCAGCGAACCGCGCCCACGGCGTGGCCGCGGAGGCGCGCGGCGAGCTCGAAGCCTGCCTCGCCAGGCACCCCGACCACGCGGACGCCCCGCGCGCACGCTTCGTCTACGCCATGCTGCTGTGGGATCACATCGAGCCGCTCCTGGCCGACGCCGCCGAAGCGCGCAAGGCCCTCGCCGCTCTCCGCCGGCAGACGGGCGACGCGCCGGCGACCGAGGACGAAGACCCCTCGCCGGCAACAACGGAGGCGCGCAAGGCGCTGGACGCGGCGACCGCGGCGGTGAGGGCCGCCCTCCCCCCGCTCCGCAAGGCGCTCGCGGCCTGCCTCGCCGACGATCCACCGGCAGTCCGCCGCGCGCACCTCCAGCTCCGCCGCGGGGAGCTGCTCTTGTTCGAAGAGGACTACGCCGGCGCCCTTCCCGCCTACACCGCCGCCGCCGGGGCACAGAGCGAGGTGGCGGACCGGGCGGCTTACCGGCTCGGCTGGTGTCACCTGCACCTGGCCGGGACGGCCACGGGCGCCGATGCCGAGCCGCATCGCGCCGCCGCACGGAAGGCCTTCGCCCGCGTCGCCACCGAGCATCCGCACAGTCCGCTCGCGGCCGAGAGCGCGTTCCGGGCTGCCGAGATCCTGCGAGAGACGGGCGCGCACGAGGACGCTGCTGCGCTCTATGCCAAGGCGCTTGACGCCGATGGCGGACTGTCCGGCGCGCTTCAAGCCGCAGCGGTCTACGGCCGGGCGCTCTCCCTCATCGCGCTCGGCCGGCACGGGGACGCGGCGGCGGTCTGCCAGGCCTGGCTCGACGCGCCGACGGCCGAAACGTTCGCACCCGAAATCCACTGGGCCGCCGGCGAAGCAGCCTTCCTCTCCGGCGCGGACGCCGACGCGGCCGATCACTACCGCGCGGCCAAGGCGGACCACTACGCCGGCGAGGCCGCGGCCAAGGCGCAGTTCGGCCTCGGACGCATCGCGCTGCGCGCCGAACAACTGCAGGAGGCCAGGGACGCTTTTCTCAAGGTCGACCTTTTCTACCCGCAGTGGCCCGCGTGGGCGGCCCGTGCGCTGCAGGAAGCCGCGAGCATTGCCGACCGTCTGGACCGGCCCGACGACGCGCGCAAGGACCGGGAACGGATCCGGACCGTCTATCCGAAGACGGACGCGGCGCGGGCCCTCGACGCTGCGGACCGTCCCGCGGCGCCCGACATCACCCCAGCCCCCGCCAGCGAGGAGCCGAACTGATGCGCACCCGTCTCGCCCGATTCGCACGGCCGCTGGCCTGCTGCCTGATCGCCGCGACGCTTCTCGTCGTCTCTTTTCCGGTTCCGGCCGCGGCTGCGGACGCCCCCCCGGACGCCAGCGTACCGGCGGAAAACCGCCCGGACGGGGAGGGGAACGAACCTGCGGCAGCGACCGAATCATCGGGAGCACGCCCGACCTCCGCTCCGAACAGCACATCCGCATCGGACGGGGCTGCACGAGGGGACGCGGAAACCGGTGCGGAGGACGCCGCCAAGCCGGCAATCCTGCGCATCTTCGATACCTTTCGGCGAGGCGGGCCGCTGATGTGGGCCATCCTGGCGGCCTCCGTGGTCGGCCTGGCCTTTGTCCTGGAGCGCCTGGTCGGTCTGCGGCAGCGGGCCCACATTCCGCCGAAGCTGCTCGGGCAGGTCGAAGAGGCCTACCGCAAGGACGGCCCGGCGGCGGCCCGCGAACTGGTGTCCGGTCGGGACGCAGCCCTGGCGCGTGTTCTGGACGGCCTCCCCAGCCGCGGCGGCGCGACCCGGCAGGAGCTTGAACGAGCGCTGCAGGACGACGCCGCCCGCGCCCCTGTGGACATCCGGCCCACCCTCCGTCCGGTCGGCATCGTCGCCTCCGTGACGCCGCTGCTGGGTCTTCTCGGCACCGTGCTCGGCATGATCACCGCCTTTCAAGCCGCCGCGGAGAAGGGAATGGACAATCCCGCGCACTTTGCGGAAGGCATCTACGAGGCGCTCTACACCACCGCCTTCGGCCTGACGGTCGCGATTCCGTTTCTCATTCTGTACCACTACCTCCGCGGCAAAGCGGACGTGATTCTGCGCGAAGCCGAGGACCAGGCGCTCCGTTTCATCGTCGAGACCGCGCCGAAGGAGTAGCCCATGCGCGCCCTCAACCAGGAAGACGAAGGGTTTGACGTCCCCCTCACGCCTCTCATCGATGTGGTGTTTCTTCTCCTCATCTTCTTCCTGGTCGCGACCACCTTTGCACGCAACGAAATCGACCAGAAGGTCCGCCTCCCGGAGGCGGAAGGCGGCACCAAGGGCGAACCGGTGTCGGACAATCTGGTCGTCAATGTCCGGCGCGACGGCACGCTGGTCGTCAACGGCCGGATCGTGGACGAGAAGGGACTGCGTACGCTCGCGACCGAGTGGCACGGCACCCACCCCGACCGCCGGGCCGTCATCCGAGGCGACGACGGCGCCCCTTACGGGCGCATCATGCGCGTCATGGGCCTCTGCAAGGCGGTCGGCATCGTGAACGTCGACCTTCCGGTCGTTCCCCTCGAGGAGGCGGGAGGCACGCGGTGACCGTATGCCGGCTCCTCCTCCTCTCCGTCCTGGCGGCGGTGACCGTCTCCGACACGTCTCTCCTTTGTGCGGGTGAAGCGCCCGGCCCGGCCCGCCTCGGCGTCCGCCTGCTGGACACCGATCTCGGTGAACCGGAGCGTCCGCGCGGCTTCCGCATGGCGCTCTCCGTCCCCGCGGCGGTCCGCCGCGCAACCGAGCCGCTGCGGCCGAACCACTTTTCGGTCGTCCTGATCCCGGAAGGAGAGAAGGCCTCTGCCGAAGACGCTGCGCGCGCCGACGGCATCTTCGTCTGGGCACGGCCCGATGTTGTCTATCTGGACGTGCGCCGGCCGCCCCGCCTGACCGCCGGCGTTCCGCACCGCGTTGTCGTCACGCTGCGCAATGGCCGGACCGTATTGGCATCCGGGACATCGCGCTCGCGCCTCCAGGCTGCGGCACTGCGCACGGACGTGGTCCTTGTCGTGGACAGCTCGGGCAGCATGCAGCGGAGCGACCCGGACTGGCGCCGCGTGGAAGCGGCCCGCGCGTTTGTCCGCCTCCTCTCGGAACGACGTTCGGTCGGCCGCGTCGGCCTGGTGGCCTTCAGCAGCCGCGCAACGGTTCTTGCGCCACTGTCGCCGCTCTCGGCAGGCGACCGGCTGACCCGCCGCCTCCGGGACGTCGGCAACAGCGGACAGACCAACCTGGACCGGGCTCTCGCAGCAGCACTGGCGCTCTTCGAGGAAAACGCACCGAGCACAGACGCGCCCCGGGCGCGCCGCGCCGTCGTGCTCCTCACCGACGGACGCCCCCGGCCCAACCCGTACCGGAATGCGCACGTTCGCCTCGTCGAGGCCGGGGTCCCGGTCCACACCATCGGCCTGGGCAGCGAAGCCGACCTCGACCTCCTCTCCACGATCTCGGCCCAGACGGGTGGGTCGGCGGTCTCGGCGGCGACCGACCGGGACCTGATGGCAATCTACCAGCAACTCAGCGGATCGATCGGCAAGCGGGTGACCCTCCGGTCCGGGCCCTGCGGGACGGGGCTGCAGCTTCCGATCGATCCGTCGGTCCGGGACCTCCGCGTCACGTTCGAC
This sequence comes from uncultured Planctomycetales bacterium, assembly GCA_964553265.1. GTDB lineage: Bacteria > Planctomycetota > SZUA-567 > SZUA-567 > JAFGNG01 > CAZKKD01. Next base: position 20,354 of record CAZKKD010000015.1, read on the forward strand.
CGGAGCCTGTCCGAAACGCGAATCCCAGTTCGCCTCCCCCGCGACGCCACCGGCATGGAGCTCCAGCGGATGGATGGCGAGGGCTACCAGGCCATTGCCCATCCGGCCCCGTCGGCGGGACTCTGGCAGGTGGACGTACCGACTGACGCGCCGCCCGCTCGCATCCAGACGACCGCCCGGACCCCCCTCTACCTCACCTTCTTTCCCGTGGGACGCTACGACCGAACGCTTCACTTCCGCGCACCCCTCGCGCCGCACGCCTCCCCCCCCCCCCACGCCGTGGTCACGCTGGTCGCAGGCCCCGCCGGGGCCCGTACGGACCTCCGCCTCTACGACGACGGGGAACACGATGACGGGATGCCCGGGGACGGCGTTTATGGCGGACGCCTGGCCCTGCCGCGGACCGCGTCCGGCCGAATTGAATACCGCTTCCGGGCCGAGCAGCCTGCCGCCGGAACTCCGCCGTTTGTGCGGGAAGCGACGGTGACGCTGGAACAGGTCGAGCGCGCCCCCCTTCCGACAGCGCCCGCGCCGCCGCGCGTCCTGGTGGAGCGGCCCCTGATCTTCGGACCGGTCTACCCAGGCGAGGTCGCCCGGGCCCGAAGCCCGGTTCTCTTTGTCGCAGACGAATCCATGTCCTCGACCCTCTCCATGCCCCGGCTGGGCGCTGGCCACACAATGGCGCCGTTCCTTTCCCCCGCAACCCCCGAAGGAGAACGCGTCCTCCTCCTTCGGCCGGGCCGCCAGCCGATTCAGGTTCGGCTTCCTGTGTCCCCCTTTGCGCTGCCGGGAACCTACTCCGGTTTCGCACAGCTCCGTGTTGCAGGAACGGAAGCGCCGATCCGCTGTACGCTCCTGGTCCTGCCGCGACCCGCGCCGCCGGTCGCCCTCGCCCAGGCGCCCGCGCCGCGCCGCGCCCCGCCCCTGCCGCCCCACGTCATGGCCCCGCCGCGCCTCAAGCCGGAGGCGCCGGACGAGCCACGGGCCGAAGCCCCCCTGGAGGCTCCGCCGCCCGCCGTCGTCACCAAACCGGCGGCTCCGGTCGTTCCGCCGCCCGCGGCAGAGGCGGCGCCCCCGGCCCCGCGGTCCGTCGGCCTCGAACGCGACGCCTGGCGGGAGCTCAGGCCCTGGCTCACCTGGGGGCTCCTGGTTCTCTTTCTGCTCGTCGTGCTCCTCATTGTCCTCGTGCGCTCACTGGTGCGCGACCGCATGGCCCGCTACGTGGCCCTGTCCCTCTCCGTCCACCTGCTGCTCGTCGTTCTCATCGCCTATTGGCTGCTGCGAACCGTCGACCCGGAACAGACAGAGGGCGCCGCGCCCATTGCTGCCCGCCTGATTGCGGCCAAGGAAAGCCTTGGCTTCTCTCTCGGGGCGGCGGAGCGTGAACTGCTGGAGCGTTCCCGCCTCGCTCCCGCGCCGGATGCGCAGACGCCACTGCCCCAACCGGATGCGCAGAACGCCGAATCCCGCCGCAAGGCCGCCACCCACCCGCCCCTGCCACCCCCGACACAGGAAGCCGAGCGGCAGGAGCTGGCCGCCGCCAGGGCGCCTTCTCCCGCGCCGGAACGCCTGGAGCCTCAACAAGAACGTCCCGAGCGATCCGCAGCCCCCATGCCCCGACAGGCTCCGCCGCAGGAGCCGGAGCCTCCCGAGCCCCGTCGACCGGCAGCCGCCTCGCCCGCAGCCGAAGAGACACCGTCGACACTGGAGGTCCCGCGCGTCGTGATGGCCTCCGCCGCAAATCGTACCGCCGCCGTGCGTCGCATCCGCCCCGACACGCAACCGCCCGTCCCCTACCCCACCGCCCCGGCCCCGCCCCCCCGCCCCCCCCGGCACCCCACCCCACTCCTCCGCC
>CAZKKD010000016.1:0-22115 GCA_964553265.1 uncultured Planctomycetales bacterium
GGCACCGGATTTTGGAAGCCGATGCCAAAGCCGACTTGGCGGAACCACCACCCACGACCTTTGCATTGCAGACGGAAGCCCGGCATGACCTCGCGATCCTGGCGCGATACTGCTCAGGCCCACGCCGAACGGGCTTCCGCGCGCGGACCGTCGGTCCGGGTGTACACCCCGCAGGCCGGACACAACGGTCCCCGCCTCACCGTCTATGCATCGCAGCCCGAACGCCCGGGAACGGGCGCCGACCGGGGGGTGCGAGCCGGGCGCCGCCCCGTTGTCCCCCTCGGCGACGCACCATCGCTCCTTCCGCCCGGCGCGGAACCGCCCCACCTCCCCCACGCCGACGAAGACGACAGGACCCGCAGCGTCCGGGCGTGGGTGCTGAGCGCATGCTTTTCGTTCGGGATCCTGCTGGGCTTTCTCTACCACGTAACCAAGCCCGAACCGGTCGCAGTGGAATCTCCCGACCGGGGCACGGAGTCCGGATCCGGCATCAAGGACTTCATCCCCCATGACGACCGGGATGAATCACGCTCCGTAGAATCCGTCGAGCAGACACCGCCGGAAACCGAAGGCACAGATACGGATACGCTCAAGGAGCAGGTCATCGGACTGGCTCCGACCGACCCCGGCCTGGCCGACCTGGACCTCACCCGCCGCCTGCCCGCCCCGCTGCCGAAGCGTCCGTACGGAGGGCCGTCCGGGCGGAACATGCCCCAACCGTATGCCTCCGAACGGCGGACCGGGCCGGACGGCTTTGGCGAGGGCCTCTCCCCGGATCTGCCGGTCGGCGGCGGCGGGCTCTCGCCGGACCTGGAGTTCTGATCGCCGAACCTGCCAGCCCGGCCAACCCTCCGCTCATCAGCCACACCCCTGCCGCCGACTCGAGCGCAGGCCAAGGACCCGCCCAATGCCCCCGACAACGGCCGCCATTCTCAGCATCGGGCAGGAGCTTCTGCTCGGGCAGATTGCCGACACGAACGCCATGCACATCGCCGCCCGCCTGCTGGATTCCGGCTGGCCCGTGGGTGAGATTCGTTCGGTCGGCGACGATGAAGCCGGCCTGACCCGCGCGATCCACGAGCTGACGGCCCGCCACGCGGCGCTCATCTGCTCCGGCGGCCTCGGCCCCACCGCCGACGATGTCACCCGCCAGGCGCTTGCGCAGGCGGCCGGCGTGGACCTGCGCGAAGATGCCGAATCCCTGGCGCTGCTCGAGGCGCGCTTCCGCGACATGCAGCGCCCGATGGCGCCGCAGAACCGGGTCCAGGCGCTCATCCCCGACGGAGCACGCGCACTGCCGAACCCGGTGGGCACCGCGGCGGGGATTGCGATACGCATCGGCACATGCCAGGTCTTCGCCGTCCCGGGCGTCCCCCGGGAGATGCGCCACCTGCTGACAGAGGCAATCCTTCCCGCCCTCGGCCGCGGGCCTGCCGGCCATGTGGCGGTCCGCGAACTGCACCTGGTCGACATCGGTGAAAGCAACGCCGGCGCCGCCCTCAGCGACCTGATGGCCCGCGGACGCATGCCCGATGTCGGCACACGCGTTCAGGACGGCATTCTGACCGTTCGCATCGTCGCGACCGCCCCGGAGCCTGACGCCGCCGAAGCCGCCGCCGACGCGGATGCCGGCGAAATCCGCAACCGACTGGGGCCCTGCATCTTCGGCGAAGGGGAGAGCGACCTGCCGCGGACCGTGCTGGATCTTCTCGAGAAATCGGGCAGAAGCGTTGCTACCGCAGAGAGTTGCACCGGCGGCCTTGTCGCCAAGTGGTTGACCGACATCCCCGGCAGCAGCGCCGTCTTCCGGGAAGGCTTTGTCACGTACACGAACGAAGCAAAGACGGCGCGCCTGCAGGTGGCCCCCGATCTCTTCCGTGACCATGGCGCGGTGAGCGAACCGGTGGCCCGTTCCCTTGCCGAAGGGGCCCGCCGCGTGGCAGGGACCGATTACGGCATCGGCATCACCGGCATCGCGGGCCCCGGCGGCGGCACGCCGGAAAAGCCGGTCGGCCTGGTCCACATCGCCGTCGCCGGACCGGAACGTACGGATCATTGCGAAACCCACGGCGTCCTGGACCGGGACGGCAACCGGCGCCGGGCCGCCACGGTGGCCCTCTCGATGCTCTGGAGGCAGCTCCTCGCCGTCGTTCCGGCACCGGCACCCCATCAAAAGATACCACAACCCTAATCAGGAGAACGACATGCGACTCGGCACACAGTATTATCGCGCCCCCTTTCCGGAAGAGCGGTTCTGGGACGACGACCTGAAGCGGATGAAGGACAGCGGGCTCAACACGGTGCAGCTCTGGGTGCTGTGGGGCTGGGTGGAAGCGACGCCCGGGACGTTTGTGTTCGACGATTACGACCGGCTGGTCGAACTGGCCGGGAAGCATGGCCTCGGCGTGGTCCTCTCCACCATCGCGGAGATCCAGCCCTACTGGATTCACCGTGAGATCCCCGGCAGCGAAATGCTCACCCGCCGCCGGATTCCCGTGCAGAGCGGCAACCGGATCGAGTGCCACTACGGCATCACCCCCGGCGGCTGCACGGACCACCCTGTTGTCTGGGAGCGGATGGCGGCCTTCCTGGCGGCCACCGCCGAGCGCTACGTTTCGGCGCCGGCACTGAGCGGCTGGGACGCCTGGAACGAGCTGCGCTGGAACGTATCGGCCGGCGACATGGTCTGCTATTGCGACCATACCCTCACCGCCTACCGCCAGTGGCTCGATGCCCGCTACGGGGGCCTGGACGGGCTCAACCGCGCCTGGAAGCGCCGCTACAGCGCCTGGGACGAGGTCTGGCCCGGCATTGAGTCACGGCGGCCGTACACGGACATGATGGCGTGGTCGCACTTCCTCACCGAACGCGCCAACCAGCATGCCCGCAACCGCTACGACGTGCTCAAGGGCATCGATCCGGATCGCCCGGTGACGGTGCACGGCGGCGGGCCCTCCCCGCAGTACGCGGGTTCCGGCGACATCACCCCCCTCGACCGGGGCAACGACTGGCACTTCGCCGACCACCTCGACGGCGTGGGGTGCAGCAGCTTCCCGAAATGGTTCGGCATCGACGATGCGGACTTCGGGATGCGCATCGAATTCGTCAAGTCGGCCGCACGCGACAAGGCGGTCTGGCTGAGCGAGCTCCAGGGCGGACGGGCGTCGCAGGGGTTCGAAGTCCACCTGCCGGTGGATGCGCTGAGCCAGCAACGCTGGATCTGGAACGGAATCGCCTGCGGGGCGGACACCGTTCTCTTCTGGTGCTGGCGGGACGAGGTGTTCGGCACCGAGTCGGCCGGGTACGGTCTCATCGGCCGCGACGGCCTGGCCGAAGAGCGCATGGACGCGATGCGCGTCACCGGCGCCGCCATTGAAGAGCACCAGGCGCTCCTGGACGCGTACCGCCCCGCCCCGGCGGAGGTGGGTGTCCTCTTCAGCCCGCAGGCCTACTACTACCACTTCGCGCAGGAAGGCGTCGGGCACAAGGCGGCGGGAGCGCTCAATGCCTACTGCCGCGCGCTCGTCCGCCGTTCGATTCCCTACCAGGTGGTCGAGGAGGAGCACCTGGAAGCGCTCGATGGCCTGCGAACCCTTTTCCTCCCGCGGACAACCGTCCTCTCCGAATCCACCGAAGCTGCGCTTGAGGCCTGGGTCCGCGGCGGCGGGACGCTGGTCTGCGAGTCGGAATGCGGCGCCTTCAACCCCGAGGGGCTCTACCGCTATCCCGACGAGCGCTGGCTGGCCCGCCTGACCGGTGTCGAAGAGATCGGCCGGCGGACACTTCCCTCCGAAACCATGACCTTCCAGCTGGACGGCCAGGACGTCGAGGTCGGATCGATGCAGTGGATTACGCCCCTCACCACCGCCGCGGGCGAGCCCCTTGCGCCGTACGAAGAAGGCTCGCTGCTGCAGCGCGTGCCGGTCGGTACGGGCCAGGTGGTGCTGTGTGCGGGCTATCCCGGCGAAGCCTATCATCATGGCGCACAGGCCGGATTCGAAACGTATGTCGAGTGGGCGGCCCGCCTCGGCGGCTGGACTCCCGAGGTGCGCATTCTCGCACCCGCGCCGACGGCCGATCGCTTCCTCTACGTGAAGCACGGAAAATCCGGCGGGCGTCGTCTTGTCTTCGTCTTCTTCCAGGAAGGTCACGACGAGGCGTGCATTCGCTTTCCGAAGGGCTTTTTCAACGCGGACAGTCTGCGCGACATGATCACCGGACAGTCCGTCGCCCTCGCACCACAGGACGGGGAGATCGGCCTCAGGCTGCCGTGCCCGGCGTGGCGATTTGCCGTCCTGCTGGAAGACGCGTAGCCGACCACGACGGAAGGGGCCGCCCATGCGCATCCTGCTGCACATCTGCTGCGCACACTGCCTGGAGCAGACGCTCGCCGGGCTTCGGGATGAATTCGGCGACGCACTGGATGTGGTGGGCTACTGGTTCAACCCGAACATCCATCCGCTCATCGAATACCGGCGGCGCCTGAAGGCGGTCCGGGTTCTGAACGAAGCCCTTCAGCTGCCGATCCACTACGAAGAGGCGTACGGCCTGGAATCGTTTCTGTATGAGATCTTCCAGGACGGCAAGGCCGACCGGTGCAGCCGCTGCTACCGCTATCGCCTCAATGCCACCGCCCGCAAGGCCGCCGACCTGGACATCGAGGTGTTCAGCTCGACCCTCATCGTCTCGCAACAGCAGGACCACCGGAGCATCCGGCAGGAGGCAGCCCACGCCAGCGAGGCCTGGGCCGTGGAGTTCCTCTACCGCGACCTGCGGGAGATCGCGACCGGCATCCCGCGGCGGAAAGGCATCTACGCGCAGCAGTACTGCGGCTGCATCTTCTCGGAGGAAGCCCGGTACCGGGAGACCGGCAAGGAGCTCTACCGCGGTCCCGGCGGCTGAACGACAAACGGGCGCTTGCGGCGTCTCCGGCCTTCAGAATGCCGGCAGAACGCTTTTCGCTTGACAGCTTTCCGCCGGCCCGTAGCCTTTGGCGTTTCGAGTGCAACGCCGCGTTCGTCGCGGCCCTGTCACCTCCGGCCCGGCGCACAACCCGTCCCGGTCCGGACGAACCCAGAAGAAGAGGAGTGGAGCGATGGCGAGCATCATTTACGACAACGAAACCTCACTGGACGCCCTCCAGGGCAAGACCATTGCCATCATCGGGTACGGCTCGCAGGGCCACGCCCAGGCGCAGAACCTCCGCGACAGCGGCCTGACGGTGGTCGTGAGCGAGGTCCCCGGCACCCCGAACGCGAAGCTCGCCGAGGAGCACGGCTTCGAGGTCCTGAGCGCTGACGACGCGGCCGAGCGCGCCCAGGTGATCCAGATGCTCGTCCCCGACCAGATCCAGGCGAAGGTCTACCACGGCCAGGTGAAGGACCACCTGAAGGAGAACGATCTCCTCCTCTTCAGCCATGGCTTCAACATCCACTACAAGCAGATCGAACCGCCGGCCGAGGTGGACGTCGCCATGGTCGCGCCGAAAGGACCCGGCCACCTGGTCCGCAGCGAATACGAGAAGGGCGGCGGCGTGCCGTGCCTGCTGGCCGTCGAGAACGACCACAGCGGCAACGCCCGCGCCATCGGCCTTGCCTACGCCAAGGGCATCGGCGGGACCAAGGGCGGCGTGATGGAGACGACCTTCACCGAAGAGACCGAGACGGACCTCTTCGGCGAACAGGTGGTCCTCTGCGGCGGCGTGGCCGACCTTATCAAGGCCGGCTTCGAGACGCTGGTGGACGCCGGCTACCAGCCGGAGGTGGCCTACTTCGAGTGCCTGCACGAGATGAAGCTCATCGTCGACCTCTTCTACCAGGGCGGACTCTCGTACATGAACTACTCGGTTTCCGAAACGGCCGAGTACGGCGGCCTGACGCGGGGCAAGCGCATCGTCAACGAGCAGAGCCGCGCCGCCATGGACGAGATCCTGGCCGAGGTGCAGAACGGCACCTTCGCCCGCGAGTGGCTCTGCGAAAACCAGGTCGGCCAGCCCGTCCTGAAGCGCCTCCGCGACCAGGACCACGAGCACCTGATCGAGCAGACCGGGCGGAAGCTCCGCAAGATGATGCCCTTCGTCAACCCGAAGGAAGTCTGACCGCCGCCAGCAGTCGGGACCGACGCACCTTCAGCGGGACGCCGTTCGCGGCGTCCCGCTTTGCGTCGCGGCAGCGGATAAGCCCCGCGCCAAAAATCGCTTGCAATGTGTTCGGGTTCGGCAACACTATAGGCCTGCAACGGGCCACCAGGGAGGGTGCTCATGGCGCGCAATGTCGATGGCGATATTGAATGCTATCTGCGCGAGATCTGCCAGTACGCCCTCCTCACCACCGACGAGGAGCAGGATCTCGCCAAGCGCATCCAGGACGACCAGGACCCGGAAGCGCGCGACCACATGATCCGCAGCAATCTCCGCCTCGTCGTCAACATCGCGAAGAACTACGCCGCCAGCGGCCTGCCCCTCCTCGACCTCATCGCCGAAGGCAACATCGGCCTCATGAAGGCCGCCGACCGCTTTCGCCCCAACGAAGGGGCCAGCTTCAGCACCTATGCCTCCTGGTGGATCAAGCAGGCCATCCGTCGTGCGATCAACACCAAGGTCAAGAACGTCCGCGTCCCCGCCTACATGGCGGATATCGTCTCGAAGTGGCGCCGTGTCAGCAACGAACTGACGCAGGGCCTGGAGCGCGCCGCCACGCCGGCCGAGATCGCCGATGCGATGCGCCTCAACCCCGAGAAGGTGGCCATCATTCAACAGGCCATCGGCGCCGATTCGTCCTCCAGCCTGGGGCGCTACGCCTTTTCGAGTGCGCGAAAAAGCGACGACGACGAGTTCGGCGACGTCATCGAAGAGATTCCCGCCCGGCCGACCGAAGAGGGCATGGCGGAGGACCTCTTCGGGGAAGAGGACGCCGCCAAGATGGACGAACTCCTTCTCTGCCTCCAGCCTCGGGAAGAGAAGGTACTCCGGCTGCGCTACGGGCTGCCTTCGGGCGAGTTCATGACGCTCCAGCGCATCGGCGCGGAGCTCAACCTGACGCGCGAGCGCGTACGGCAGATCGAGACCATTGCGCTGCGCAAGATCCTTCGCATTCTCGGCGAAGAGCCCTGATGATCACCAGCCGCAAAAACCCGTTCGTCCAGCGCCTCGTCCGTTACGCCAGGGAATCGTCCGCACGCCGCACCGACGGACTCCTCCTGGCCGAAGGCGTCCGTTTGGTCCGGGAAGCGCTGGCGACACCTGCCGGTATCGTTACGCTCATCCACACGCCGGCCGCCGCGCAAGACCCCGACGGCGCCGGGGTCATCGAAGCGGCGCGGACGTCCGGCGCGGCCATTGTCGAGATGAATGCTTCGTGCTATGCCCGCTTCAGCCGTCTCCGCAGCCCGGACGGCATGGCCGCGCTTGTATCCTTCCAGCCCGCCGCCCTGACCGCCCTCCTGTCGCCGACAGCCCGCCTCTGTGTCCTCGCCGGCGTGCAGAACCCGGGGAATGCCGGCGGCGTGGTGCGCACCGCCGAGGCGGCAGGGGCGAGCGGCGTCGTCTTCTGCGGCGAGACAACCGACCCGACCCACCCCGCTCTCGTGCGGGCCGCCGCCGGCTCCGCGTTCCGCCTTCCGATGGCCTGCACCGACATCCCGACGTTCTGCAGCGGCTGCGAGAAGGCGGGGGTCCGGATCCTCGTTGCGGTGCAGGACGGCGCGGTTGAGTATCGGGCGCTCGACGCCACCCCGCCCGTCGCCATCGCGGTCGGGAGCGAGGGCGACGGGCTGCCCGACGCGCTCGCCGACGCGGCAGCCGAACGGATCCGGATTCCCATGTCAGGCCACGTCGAGAGCCTCAACGCGGGCGTGGCCGCCGCGTTGCTGCTGTACGCTGCGCGGGACTCCTGGGCATAGCCAATCAGACGCCGACCGGCTCCGCCTGCGCCTTCGCCGGCACGTCCTCGGCGACGGGGCACTTGTCATAGAGGAGGCATTTGACGCGTCGGTCGGCGGACGGCGCGAAGGTGGGGATACTGCCGTGCCTGCACTTGTCCATCGCCTCGGGACAGCGCGGATGGAAGCGGCACCCGGCCGGGGGATTGACCGGGCTCGGCACGTCGCCGGTCAGGAGAATCCGGTTGGCCTTGCGTCCGGGCTTCGGCTCCGGGATGGCGGAGAGCAGCGCCCGCGTGTAGGGGTGGTGCGGTTCCTCGAAGAGCGCGTCACAGGGCGCCGTCTCCATCATGTGGCCGAGGTACATGACAGCCACCCGCTCGCTCAGGTGACGGACCACCGAAAGATCGTGCGCAATGAAGAGATAGGCAATCCCCCGCTCTTCCTGCAACCGCTCGAGCAGGTTGATGATCTGCGCCTGGATGGAGACATCCAGCGCGGAGACCGCTTCGTCACAGACGATGAACGAGGGGTCCGTGCTGAGCGCCCGGGCGATGCCGATCCGCTGGCGCTGTCCGCCCGAGAACTCGTGCGGGTACCGGTCCAGCACCCCCGGCGGGAGCCCCACCACCTCCAGCAGCTCGCCGACGCGTGCGCGACGGTCGGCCGGCGACAGGGCACTGTGCACGTACAGCCCTTCACCGACGATATCGGAGACGGTCATCCGCGGATTGAGACTCGCGTACGGATCCTGAAAGATGATCTGCATGCGCTGGCGCAGATCCCGCAATTCCTTGCCATGGGCCTCGAAGACAGGCGTCCCGTCGAAATGCACTTCGCCGCCCGTCGGTGGAATGAGACGCAGGAGCGTCCGGCCGGTGGTGGTCTTGCCGCAGCCCGACTCGCCCACAAGCGAAAGCGTCTTGCCGGCGGGCACATTGAAGGACACATCGTCCATGGCTCGCACATGCGCCGCGACCCGTCCGAACACGCCCTTCCGGATCGGAAAGTGCTTGGTCAGGTTGCGCACCTGGATGAGCGGCGTCTCTTGGGTCATGGCGTTTGCGGCTCCAGGGTTCAGGGAGAGGGGTCAGGCTTCTCCGGGTCCGTTGCTTCCGGCGCTCGCGGGTGCGGCGCCCACGCCTTCCGCCGCCACCATGTGGCAGGCGCAGGTCCGGCCGGGGCGCTTCGCTTCCAGCGGCGGGTCCACTTCCCGACAGATGGCGTCTGCCAGCGGGCAGCGCGGATGGAAGCGGCAGCCGGTCGGATGCTGGCTCGGATCCGGCACCGATCCCGGAATGACGTGGAGCTTCTCCCCCCGACCGCCGATGCCCGGCAGACAGCGAAAGAGGCCCTTCGTGTACGGGTGGAGCGGATCGGCGAAGAGTTCTTCGACCCCGGCCTGCTCCACGATGCGGGACGCGTACATGACGTAGACCCGGCGCACCGTCTCGGCCACCACCGCAAGATCATGCGTGATGAGAAGAATCGCCATGCCGTGGCGTTCCTGCAGACGCTTGAGGAGATCGAGAATCTGCGCCTGCACGGTCACGTCCAGGGCGGTGGTCGGCTCGTCGGCGATGAGCAGGTCCGGCTGGCAGAGAAGCGCCATGGCGATCATAGCGCGCTGTTTCATCCCGCCCGAGAGCTCGTGCGGGTACTGCTCCATCCGCTCTTCCGGCAGCGGGATGCCGACTTCGCGGAGCATCTCCACGGCCCGCGATGCGGCTTCGGCCTCGGTCACAGACTCGTGCACGCGGATGGCCTCGACCAACTGGTTGCCGATCGTGAAGACGGGGTTGAAGCTCGTCATCGGCTCCTGGAAGACCATGCCGATCTCCTGACCGCGGAGATGGCGCAGCTCGCGGGGGTTCATCCCGAGCACGTCCTCGTCCTTCCAGAGAACCTGGCCCGAGGTGACCCGCGCCGGCGTCCCCTCGAGGAGGCGGAGGGTGGACATGCCGGTGACGCTCTTGCCGCTGCCGGACTCGCCCACGAGACCGACGGTCTCGCCCGCGGCGATGCGGAGCGAGACGCCGTTGACGGCCCGGGCCGCGCGCTTTCCCTCGCCGAACTGAACGCTCAGATTGTCGATGTCCAGCAGCATCAGCTCCGCTCCGTCCGCAGGCGGGGATCCATCGCATCGCGCAACCCCTGCCCCACCAGGTTGTAAGTCGTCACGGTGAAGAAAATCGGCAAGCCCGGAAAGACGATCATCCACCAATACACGGTCGGCGCTTCGCGCGCCTGATTCAGAAGTTCGCCCCAGCTTGCGGTCGGAATGTCCACCCCGAAGCCGAGGAAGCTCAGCCCCGATTCGGTCAGGATCGAGCCGGCGATCATGAAGGTGACCGTAACGAGCACGGGGGCGAGCGAATTCGGCAGGACGTGCCGGAAGATGATGCGAAAGGAACTGGCTCCCAGCGCCTGGGCCGCGATGACGTATTCGAGCGACCGCTGCTTCAACATCTCGCCGCGCACCAGGCGCGCGACGCCCGTCCACATGGTCAACCCGATGACGAGCATGACGTTGAGGATCGATCGCTCATCCATGATGGAGATGAGCGCCAGGATGAGGAAAAACGTCGGGAAGCAGATCATGATCTCGGTAAAGCGCGAGAGCACGATGTCCACCCAGCCGCCGAAATACCCTTTCAGCGACCCGATGACGATGCCGATGACGGTTGCAATAAAGACGGAAACAATCCCCACCGCGAGCGAAACGCGTGCGCCGTGGATGAGGCGGACCAGCACGTCCCGCCCGGCATTGTCGGTGCCGAACAGGTGGTAGGCCGGCGGGGTGTCCTCATCCGCAAGGAGGGGCGTTTCGTCCTCCGCGTCATCCCACCATGTCGGCGGAATCCGGTGCCCGAAGCCCTGCTCGAACGGTCCATACGGGATGGGCGGGAAGATCCCCTCCCCTTTGCCGGCGTAGGCTTCGGCGCGATACTCTGTCGCGTCCAGCTTGTAGTCGGCCAGGAAGAACGGCAGCAACAATCCGACGGCAATGACCAGCATGCCGACCCACCGTGCCTGCCCCCGCAGAAAGCGCGCCACCAGGGCGAGGGCGGGAACGGCGAGGAGGAGGTAGTTGTAGGCGATCTCCAAGGTCCGCTCCGGAGGATCGTTCGGAGCGAAGAACTGCTGCAGAAACGGGTAGGTCGTCTCCCCGTCCTGCGTCCAGACGAACGGATACCGATTCGCCAGAAAGGGGGCCAGGAACGCGATCAGAAACATGGCGAAGACGAAGAAGAGCCCCGCCGTCGCACCGCGGTTGCGGCGGAACTGCTGCCAGACGATCCGCCAGTAGCTCCTTGGCGACGTCTCCGGAAGCTCAGCGGGAGCGGTCATAGCTGATCCTCGGGTCGACAATCGCAAGCATGATGTCGGAGACCAGAATGCCGATGAGCGTCAGAACCGCGCTCGCGGCGAAAAGCGTCATGAGCACGGGGTAGTCCCGGCTCGACAGCGCCACGATGCTGAGGTCACCCATCCCCTCAATGCCGAAGAGGTATTCGATGATGATGGAGCCGCCCACCAGGCCGGGGATGAGTCCGGCGACCAGCACCACGATGGGGATCAGGCCATTCCGGACCGCGTGCTTCAGGATGACGCGAAACTCCCCGCAGCCCTTGGCCCGGGCGGTGCGGATGTAGTCCTGCCGCACCACCTCCAGGAGGCCCACCCGCGTATACCGGCTGAGCCCCGCCAGCGCACCGAAGCTGAGGCAGAAGACAGGCAGAACGTAATGCTTGGCCGTCTCGAGGAGGATCGAGCCATAGCTGTCGCCCAGGTGAAACTGTGGGCTGAGTCCGGAGGTCGGCCAGAGCGGGAACCAGGTCTTCGCAGCGATCAGAAGCAGCAGCCCCACCCAGAAGCTGGGCAGGCTGTACAGGACGAAGAAGAGCGTCGTCATCCCCCGGTCGAGCAGCGTCCCCTGCCGGACAGCCGAATAGATTCCCGCCGGAACCGCGATGAGATAAATGAACACCATGCTCCAGATGTTGAGTTTGATGGTTGGCGGAACGCGGCGCAGCATGATGTCCCACACCGGCGTCCCGAGGCTGACGACCACCGACACGCCGAAGTCGCCATGACGGACGATATTCCAGAGCCAGATGCTGTACCCGACGAAGAGGTTCCGATCCAGGTGAAAGCGCTTGCGGAAGAGCTCCGCCGCTTCGGACTCGCTCTTCCCCTCTTCGAGCGTGGCCGCCCCTTCCCCACCTCGCGCCACAAAGTTTGCGCGCACCGGATCCCCCGGCGCCAGGCGCATCAGCCCGTAGCTGAGAAACGTGATCACCAGGAGCGTCGGGACCATGAGCAGCAGGCGCTTGATGACGTAGGTATGCATGCCTCAGTCCCTCTGCAACGCACTCGGGACCCACATCAGGTCGGAGGGCATCCCAAGCGGGTAGACAATCGCATTGCAGTATTCCTTCCGTTGCGCCAGCGTCGCATAGGGGCAGAAGAGGAACGTGTACGGCTGCTCCCGGTGGAGGATCCGGTGAAACTCCTTGTAGAGTTCGGTCCGTTTCTCCAGGTCCAGCGTCTTCCGCGCTTTGTCCATGATCGCGTCCGCGCGCTCGTGCTTGAAGCCCGGCACGTTGCTGCTTCCCTCCTTGTCCGCCAGGCTGCCGTGCCAGAGCTGGTAGGGGTCCGACTCGATGCCGCCCCGCCAGTAAAAGCTGCAGGCGTCGAAGGCGCGCTTGTCGATCTGCTCCATGTAGACCGACCAGTCGGCGGACTTGATCTTCATCCGGATGCCGACCTTCTTCATGTCTTCCTGGATCATCGGCGCGAAACGGGATTGGTACGGGTGGTTGCTCACCATCAGGAAGGTCCACTCCAGGGGGTCGCGGATGCCGTCGCCGTCAAGGTCTTTGTCGAGGACGCCGTCACCGTCGGAATCTTCCCAGCCGGCATCGGCCAGAATCTCTTTGGCCCGCTCGATATCGAACGGCCAGGGCTCGACGCTGTGGTCGTAGTACAGGCTGTGCGGGACGAAACTGCCCGTCGTCTGTTCGCCCAAGTTGAAAAAGACTTCCTTGATGATGCGTCCCCGATCGATGCAGTGCGTAAAGGCCAGGCGAACTCTCTGATCCGAGAGAAGAGGCTTGCGCATGTTCCAGGCGATGAAGGTATAGCTGAAGCTCCGGTAGAGGAACTTTTCAAAGTCGTGCTTGCCGAACGGCTCGGCGGCCAGCAGGGCTGCCTTCTTTCGGGCGTCGTGAATGCGCGTCAATTCCTCGCCGTTGTCCACATCGTCGGTTACGACCAGGTAACGCGGAGCGAGCGACTGTTCGCGCCATTGCACGGAGGTCAGTCCGATCCGGTCCAGCGCGCCCTTTTCGAACTCAATGAGTGCCTTCTCGCTGTCCTTGATCTGGCGGATTGCGATCCGATCCGCGTAGGGATAGGGGACGGAGGAGTTCGGATTGCGGCGGAAGATGATCCGTTCGCCCTTCCGGTACTCCTCGAAGACATAGGGCCCGCAGCCAATGATGAGCTGGTTCCGCTCGGCCTTGTTCTTCAGCAGGTCCTCGGCAAACTCTTCGTCCGTCGTTTCCGGGTCCGGCCGGTAGAGGTGACGCGGATAGGGCATAAGGCCCAGCGTGAATTCCAGCGACCGGAAATAGGTCTCCTTCCAGGTGACCTTGAACGTCAGGTCGTCGATCACCTCGATGTGGTCCAGATCCTGGTAGTAGTTCCGGATCGGATCACAGGGAAGGTCCATATTCCGGATCGTGTCCATGTAGAACGCGAAGTCGCTGGCCGTCACCGGCACGTCCGTCCACTGCTTGCCGGTGATGGGATCGGTGAAATCGTGCCAGTAGACGCGCGGCCGCAGGTGCACCGTGATGATCTTTCCGTCCTCAGACACGGTCCACGACTTCGCCAGCCGGGGCTCGAAGCGTTTCGGCTCCTTGGCGTTCCGTGCGCCGAGGCTGTCGTTGCACAGATCCCAGAAGCTGCTGACATTCGCTTCGTTGCTGATCACCGTATTCAGGTTGCCCGTAAAGCTGGAAACCGCGCTCACCCGGACGCCGCCACTCTGCGCATCCGGGTCCCGGAGGTCGCTGTTGTGAAAGGCCATCCGCGGTTGCGCGTCACCCGTCCCCTGCCCCCCGCCCTGCCCGGCCGGCGCACCAAACGCAAACTCACCGGACTCCACCGTCTGGCGGAGGCGCCGCATCTCCCGCGTGTTGTCTTCGATGGCGCGAAGGGTCTTGTACTGCAGGCGGCGGGTCAGGTCGAAATTGTCCACGATGACGTAGAGCCCGACCACCGCTACGATCAGAAAGACCACCCGCACGGCCGTCGCCAGGCCGGAGCGCTCACTCATGTCTTCCCTTTCCCGTTCGCATTCGTGGCCAGCGGCCGGTTCCCCGCGCGTATCATATCTGTCCGTCCCGAGCCGGCGGAACCGCCTAGTCTTCTTCTGTGGCGAGCACCGCAACCGCTTCCTTTGGTCCCGTTGCGGCCAGGAAGCGCTGTTCCGAAGCAAAGACTTTCTTCGCGATCCGGAGCACATCCTCGGCGGTGACAGCCCGAATGCGCTCTGCGAATGCGTCGTGGTAATCGAATCCCATCCCGTACAACTCGTCATAGGTGGCCCGGAGCGCACGCGAGCGCGGCGACTGATTGCCGAGCGCGTCGCTGATGACCACCGACTCCCGCGCGCGGTCCAGCTCTTCGGCGGAGACGGGATTGGTCCGCAAATCGGCGACCTGTTTCAGGACGGCGCTGCGCACCTTCTCGACATTTTCCGGCGCGGTCTGCGTCATGATCTGAAACACACCCGTTCCGAGCCCTGCCCAGTTCCAGGCGTGGACGAAGTAGACGAGGTCCGCTTCGCCCCGCAGCGCCTCGTGCAGGCGTCCCGACGGATAGCCGTACCCCGACAGGACTGCATCCAGCACCGTGAGCGCCGGGATATCCTCCGCGCCGAACGGCAGGCCGGGATAGCCCCACATCAGCACCACCTGGGACTTTGCGTTCTCCTTGACCGCCACGCCCGTCGGCGTCGATTCCGGGCCTTCCGGAACCCCCACGGCCGCCGCGTCGCCCCGAACCGGGAAATCGCCGAAGAGCCGCTTCGCCACCGTGATCGCGGCGTCGCGTTCAACATTGCCGAAGATGGCCACCACGCATTCGCCGGGGAGGAGCGTGGAGCGGTGGAACGCCGCGACCGCTTTCCGGTCCAGCGCCGCAACCGTTTCGGGCGTGCCGATGGCTTCATGCGCATAGGGGTGCCCGGCGAAGTACTTTTTCCGAAAAAAGTGCTGCGCTTCTTCCTCCCAGGAGTCGTCAATGCCCTTGATCGCCATGAGCTGCAGACCGCGTTCGCGCTTCAGATCCTCTTCCGCGAATCGGGGACGGAAGACGACCTCCGCGAGCGTCTCCAGGCCTGTCTCCAGATCTTCCGGCAGCAGTTTCAGGCCCGCGTACCAGCTGTTGTTGCCCGAGTCGCTGTAGATCCGCGCGCCGAGGTTTTCCACGTCGCCGTGGAAGGTCTGCGCATCCCGGTCCTCGGTCCCGCGCAGGAGCAGCGTCGCCATCAACCGGCTGACACCGCGGTTCTGTGCGTTCTCCGCCAGCACCCCGCCGCGGAAGGTGGCCTGGACCAGCACCGATCGCACGTTCGGATCGTGGCTGAAGAGCACGCGCACCCCGTTGTCCAGCCGCACCAGCTCGACCGCGCCGGCGGGTGCTTTGTCAGCCGCATCCTCCGCATCGGCGGGCGCTTGGTCCGACGCCTGCGGTGCGGCCCCATCCTCCGCGTCGCCGGCGGCTTCCTTCCGCTCGGGGCGAACCAGAGCCACCGTCCGGTTGGCGTCGGTCAGGTACTGCCGCACCACGCGCTGCACATCCTCGACCGTTACGCTGCGGATGCCTTCCAGGTAGACGTCGGTAAAGTTCGGGTCGCCGGCATGCAGGTAGGTGTATCCGATGTCGCTGGACTGGTCCTCCACCGTTTCGTTGCGGAAGGCTTCGGACGTCACCTTGTTGCGAATGGCGCGGCGGAGTTCCTCGGGGCTGACGGGCTCCGTCTTCATCCGGTTGATTTCCTGGACGATCGCGGTCAATGCCTGGGGCGCCTTCTCGTCGTCCAGCACCGCGCCGATGCCGAAGACGCCGGCGTTGTAGACCGGCGTGTGGGAATAGGCGTAGACGTTCAGGACAATCCCCTGCGCCCGCAAGGCCTGGTAGAGGCGGCTCGTCCGGCCGCTGCCGAGGATGTCGGCCGCCACGTCGAGCGCGAAGAGATCGGGATGGTCGAGAGAAACGGTGTGGTGCCCCATGGCGAGGAAGGTCTTCGCGACCATCGGGGTGCGCTCTTCGGCCCACCGCGCACTCATCTGGCGAGGCACACTCGGCATCTGCGGATGGTTCGGGGTGCCCCGCTGGAAGCCGACGAAGGTCCGCGCAATGGTCTCGATCTGCTTATCCACCGGCACGTCGCCGACGGTCACGACCACCGTGTTGTTGGCGACGTAGTAGCGCCGGTAGAAACGTTCGACCTGCTCCCGGGTGACCTCCTTGAAGAGCGGCAGGTGGCCGATCACCGGCTGTCCGGCCGGGTGGTCGGGAAACATGGTGGAGCTCATCAGGTGAAAGAGCCGCCGTTGCGGGTTGTCCTGGTTCTTGCGGATTTCCTGGATGATGACCCCGCGCTCCCGGGCGAACTCCTCGGGGGCAATGACGTTGTTGACCATGTAGTCGCCGAGGAGGTCGGCCGCCGTGCCAAAGTGACGCGCCTCGGTGTTGATGAAGTAGACGGTCAGGTCGCGACTTGTGTAGGCGTTGGAGTTGTTCCCGATGGATTGCAGCAGGTCCTTGCTCTCCGCCTCGGTGCGGACGCGCGTGGAGCCTCCGCTGATGATGTGCTCAAAATAGTGCGACACACCGGTTCCGAGCATGTCGCCCTCGTAAATGCTCCCGATCTTCACGAAGACGCGGGTGGCGATGACCGGCGCCGCGCGGTTCTCGCTGGCCAGCAGCACCAGGCCGTTTTCGAAGAGTACCTCCTCGATCCCGCCCGGGTGTGTCACCCGTCGCTCGACCGTGAGCGGGGCGGGCTCCTCCGCCTGCGCAACCAGGCCGAAGAGCAGCAGGACGAGAAGACCGGTCGTGGTCCGGAGCATTGCCGGGCAATATCCATGCATGGGTCGAGTTCCTTCCGCAGATGGGGGGCGCCCCTCGT
Source organism: uncultured Planctomycetales bacterium (assembly GCA_964553265.1). GTDB lineage: Bacteria > Planctomycetota > SZUA-567 > SZUA-567 > JAFGNG01 > CAZKKD01. Next base: position 17,087 of record CAZKKD010000016.1, read on the forward strand.
TGCCCGCCGCTTGAACGCTCTTCGGGTGCGTGGTTCCATGGCCGGCGCCGGGTCTGCCGCCCCCAGCCACTTCACCGACCCGCTTCGCATCAGAACATCAGAATCGCATGTCAGGGACCGCTTTGCCTTCCCGCTCGCAATGGGCCTGGTACAGGCCGCGGTAGCTCTCCGGCACGTGGTCCTCGCGCGCCAGGCCCAGGTCGGCCAGGACCGCGTCGATGGCGTCCTCCGAGGGGCCTTCCACCTCAATGTAGGCCCCCATCTCCGGCAGAACATCGAGGGCAATCTCGCAGTCACGATACTGCCAGACGTTGCGGTACTTTTCGTAATACCAGATTTGCCGGTACCCCAGTCGCTCCAGAATCAACCGGAACGCGTCGGGGTCGCCGATGTCCGTTTCCAGTTCTTCGCGACGGCGGTAGTGCGTCCCGTCCAGCACCGGTCCCTTGTAGGTCAACGTGCATCCGCCATACTCGCGAAGCCGCAGGAGGGTGCCGGTTTTCTGGTAGGTATCTGATTCGTTGTCGAAAACCCAGTTGCGTTCCAGCTCATCGCCCTCGTTGCGGGCGCCGAGCTCCCGCAGCCGTCGATGGCAGCTTTCGCGATTCGGAATCGGCAGTTTGCACTCGATCTCGTGGTTCGCGGTGTCGGCCGGCATGCGTTCGCGTTCCGCCTTTTCCGGGTTGGCCTGCGGCGTGTGCATGCCCTACTTCACCAGCTTGCAGACAGCTTTGAACTGCGCGTGGGCCGCATCCCCCACCCACTCGTACAGAACGCTTTCGGTGGCCGGCACAATCACCCCCGCCTGCCGCATCCGCGCCAGAGCCAACTCGCGGTTCTCCGGCGCCCGGCTGCCCACGGCATCGCCGACAACATAGGCCAGCGACCCTTCTTCGACGAGGTCAAGGGCCGTCTGGAGAACGCAGATATGCGTTTCGATGCCAGCCAGGACGACCTGCTCGCGACTGTGCTCTTCCAGGGCGTCGAGAAACGCATCCGAACCCGTGCACGCGAAGGTGGTCTTGTCCAGCACGGTCACGTCTGCGCCTGCGGCTTTGGCCTGGTCCAGCGCTTCACGGATCGGCTCCACAGTCCCGCCCAGCCCCTTTGCATATTGTTCACTCACCACGATGGGAACCGAAAGCAGCGCCGCGCCCAGAATCAGGCGGGCAGCGTTTTCCACCACCGCATCCCCCCCGTGAATGGCGGGAAGCAGCTTTTCCTGGATGTCAATCACGACCAGGATGGACTCGTCTGTCGACAGGAGGGTAGGATGGGGCATAGGCTCTTCCCGACTGGGTACCCGCGTAACGTCTGCTTCCCGAATGGAGGATGAATTATAGAGTTGCGTCCGATCCCGTCAAGGACGAACGCGCAGCGCGGGCGATTCCCCCTCCCCCGTACGGCCTGCCCGCTTCGCCGCTGCGGCGGCGCGCAATCGCATCCACGTCAGGGCAAGGACTCCCACGAGAATCACCGCGCCGCCGACCAACTGACGATGCGTCGGCAGGTCCCGGAACACCAGATACGCCAACGGGAGCACGAAAAGCGGCTGCCCCGCCAGAAGCATGCTGGAACGGGAAACGCTCCAGTGCCGGTAGCTTGCAAAGGTTGCGTAAAAACCCAACAGGGGGCCGAAGGTTGTCGCGGTCCCGGCCGCCATCCATGCCCGATCCGCTTCCGGAAAGTGCAGTTGCCCGGTCAGGAGCGCATACAACCCCACCAGCACCATCGCACCCGCCGAGCGGTAGAAGACCAGCGCCAGCGGCGGGGTCGCCGGGGTCATGGTCTTTGCCACCACCATCTGTCCACCTGCGGCAGCGCACCCGGCCAGCGTCAGGAGCGCGCCCAACCCCACCGCCCCCCAGTCGCCCCATGTACTCACCAGTCCGCCGGCAATCATCACGCCAATCGCCGCGATCTCTCCCCGCGTCAGGCGCTCGCCCAGCACCAGCGCACTCAGCACGATGGCCGCCAACGGTACGAAGCGCCAGAGAAAGCTCGCGAAGCTGGCATCCAGGAGTTGCAGGCCCGACCACGCGCACCATTGCATCGCCCCGTTCAACACCGCAATGCCCAGCGCTTTTCCGAGCAATCCCGCCGGCGGCCGGAGGATACCCAACCGTCCCCGCGCGGCGAGCAGCGCAACGACAGCCAGTGCAGCCCCCCCCATGAAGACAACCGTGTATGCGTAGGGGTTGAAGGCCTGGAGGGCCACCTTGTTGGACACGAAGCCCACCGACAGGCTGAGTGTCGCGCCCAGGGCCAGGAGAAAGCCGAGTCGTGCATCCCCGCTTTCCGCCATGCCGGAAGCCGGACCGTCCCTCTGAAGGACGGGCGCCGCAGCGGATCGTTCGGAGGATAGGGTCATGGCGCTCCGTCGGTTGGGGATCATCGCAGAGAGCGTTCCGGCCAGAACGCAAAGGCCTGTCAGTCGAAAAGCCGCGCCGCCCCGCCGGAAGAACCGGGGGATGCACCAAGGCGATCATATCCGCGCGGCGACAACTTCCGGCCCTGAGGCGTCTTCTGCAGCAGCCCCTGCTGGATCAGGAACGGCTCGTACACATTCTCAATGGTGTCCTCGGTCTCGCCGACGGTGACCGCAATCGTCTTGATTCCCACCGGGCCGCCGTCGTGGTCGAGAATGGTCTGCAGAATGCGGCGGTCCATCTCGATGAGCCCGCTCCCGTCGACACCGAGCATGGCCAGCGTCTTCTCCGCAATGAGACGATTGATGTCCCCCTCCCCCTTCACCTGCGCCACGTCCCGCGCACGACAGAGGAAACGATTCGCAATCCGTGGGGTGCCGCGGCTGTGACCGGCCAACGCCAGTCCCCCTTCCTCGTCCATCGGCACGTCGAGGATGGTCGCCGACCGGCGCAGGATTTCGTGCAGATGCTCCGACGGGTAGTAGTCCAGCCGCTCGCTGATGCCGAAGCGCGCCCGGAACGGTGCGGTCAACAGCCCCTCCCGCGTCGTCGCCCCGATCAACGTAAAGCGGGGCACCGTCAGCCGGATCGATTGCGCATACAGCCCCTGCTCCATCACGATGTCGATGGCCCAATCCTCCATCGCCGCGTACAGATACTCCTCCACGACCTGCGGGAGGCGGTGAATCTCGTCGATGAAGAGGATATTCCCTTCCTTCAGGTTGGTGAGGAGGCCGGCGAGGTCGGCCGGGCGCTCCAGCGCCGGGCCGGACGTCGAGCGCATTTCGGCGCCCATCTCCTCGGCCACGATGCCCGCGAGCGTCGTCTTGCCCAGGCCGGGCGGTCCGCTGAAAAGGATGTGGTCCAGGTGTTCCCCGCGGAAGCGGGCCGCTTCGATGTAGATGCGCAGGTTTTCCTTGATGCGCTCCTGGCCGGGAAAGTCCTCGAACCGCTTCGGCCGCAGCCGGTTTTCTACCACCTTCTCCGCGCCGTGCGGCGCCGCGTCATAGGGTGTCGGCGTAGCGGTCATGCAGCATCCTTTCCGGGCGGAACCCCATCGTCACTGCAGTGCGCGACGGATCGTCTCTTCCAGGTCCAGGTCGGGCTCGGTGGCCCGAACGCGCTCGACCCGCCCCGCCGCATCGGCCGGTTTGAGGCCCAGCGTTTCCAGCGCCTGCCGCGCCGCGGAAGCGGTATCGGTGGCCGCCCCGGGAATGGGGGCAGCGCCCGTTCCGCCCGCGTCGGCGTCGGCGTTGGCCAGGCCGACCGCACCCTTCAGCTCCAGCACGATGCGCTTGGCCGTCTTCTCGCCGATGCCTTTCAGCTGTTTGAGCGCGTCGTAGTCCTGCCGCTCCACCAGCGCCGCAAAGTCGCGCGGGGCGACTCCGCTCAGAATCTGCAGCGCCGTCGCCGACCCGACCCCCTTGATGCTGACGAGCGCGCGGAAAATGGTGCGCTCTTCCTCGGTCGCGAAACCGTAGAGAATCCGGTTCGTCTCGCTGATGCTGTAATGCGTGAAGAGAAAGCACTCCTCCCCCGGCGCAGGCAGGGCCTGGTGAGTCGTGAGGGGAACCACCAGGCCGTAGCCGACCCCGCCCGCCCCGACCACCGCCTCGGTGGGACCGGCCCGAAAAAAGGGCCCGCCTTCGCGGGGGGACATCCATCACCTCCGGTCCGCACGCCGGCCCCCCCCCCGCTGTCCCCGGCCAACCGGACGGCCAGACGAAGAGAGCGCGGCAGGCTTCCCCGCCGCGCCCTACAAGAATAGCGATTGTCACCCGGATGTCAACTTCCGCCGGATGCGGTATCTGCGCTCAGCTTCGCAGCGACAGGCCGCGCTCGGTCAGTTTCTGCTTGATTTCGTTGAGAGACACCCGCCCGAAATTCTTCGCAGAAATCAGGTCCGCTTCCGAGAGGCTGATCAACTCGCCGATGGTCCGGATGTTGAGGCGATCCATGCACTTCCGGCTCCGCACCGAGAGTTCAAGCTCATCAATGCTCGCAGCTTCCAGCCCCGTCCCGACCGGCGGAGCGTCTTCCTCCTTCGGCGCCAGCGTCGGCACGCCCGGCCGGCGAGTGGTTTCCTGCCGCGGGGTACCATCCTCCCGCAGCATCCCCAGGCGCAGACCGCGGCTCGAAAGCACCTCCTTGATCTCGCGCAGGCTGGTCTCGCCGAAGTTCTTGTAGCTCAGCATCTCCTGCTCGGTGCGTTTCACGAGATCGCCCAGCACCCGGATGTTCATGCGATTGAGACAGTTGCGGCTGCGCACCGAGAGCTCGAAGTCGCTGACGGGAATGCGGAGCACCGCCTCCATCCGTTCGCTCTCTTTCGCCTCCTCGGGCGAATAGTACATCCGCATGCTTTCCTCGATGCCGCGCAGAAAAAGCCGCGCCCGATGGTTGCGCGGATGCACGCGCAGGACCGTCCGCCAGCAGCGGGCCGCTTCGTCATAGCCCCCGCGCTCCTCGTGGCTCAAGGCCATACTGATCGTCGCGTTGATGAACGCCTGCCCCCCGCCGGGACCAATCTTCGCCTACCATTCCATCGCCGTTGCTTCGTCGCCCGCCAGTGCACACCGCTAGGCATCGCGACAGACGGC
>CAZKKD010000017.1:0-21850 GCA_964553265.1 uncultured Planctomycetales bacterium
GCGCTTGGTCATCTCCAGGGCTTCCGGGACGTCGAAATCCTTGGCAACGTGGCCGAGCGAGGTATAGAAGACCCGTCCCTTGCCGTACATGCGCTTCCAGGTGACCGGCATCACGGTGCCGCGGATCCAGGTCGCGCCTTCGTGGCGGCCGCTGAAGGTGGTGGTGGCGAGCACCTCGTTGCCGGGATCGGTGTGCATGTAGTACTGCTCGGATTCCATCTGGAAGTCCGTCAGGCCGCGCACGATGGGGTCTTCGGGCTTGGTGATGTTGACGGTGTACTTCACGATGCCGCCGGGGTGGGCCACCCACTGCCCGCCGGTCATCCACTGGTAGCCGGTGTTCTGGCGGAAGGCGTCGCACATGCCGCCGTGCCAGCCGGCCAGGCCGCAGCCGTTCTTCACGGCCGCCTCCAGGCCCTTCCACTGGTCGGGTTCAATCTGCCCCATGGTCCAGATGGGCAGGATGACGTCGAAGGTCTTCATCTTGCGCTTGTCGGTGTAGATGTCCATCGAGTCCTTGACGGTGGTCTTGAAGCCGCGCTCCGTCAGCCACGGAGCGAAGACGTCGGCGCAGGGCTTGGGCTCGTGCCCGTCCCAGCCGCCCCAGACCACGAGCGCGTTCTTCTGTTTGCGTTTGGCCATGTCCCGTTCCCTTCCCTTTCTGCCAGGCGCGTCCGGCCGGCGCGACAGGCGCCGGCGCTGCAGTCGGAGGCGAAGGGTAGGGGAGGCTTGATCGGAAGACAATGGACGGTATGATTTGCATTATGGAAAATTTTACCATTCATCTCGCGCCGCTGCCCCGTTTCTTCCCGCACCCGCTGCCGGTGGGGTCGATCGGGTACGTCCCGCACAAGCGGGGCTGGGTGGGGCACACCTTCCAGAGCTTCAACTATTCCTTCATCCTGCGCGGCGAAGGGGAGTACCGCACTCCGCAGGGGACCTGGCCGGTGCGCGCGCCCTGCGTCATCACCCAGTGGCCGGAAGCGCACCTGGAGTACGGTCCGTGGGACGAATGGGAGGAGCTGTTCCTCATTTATGGTGTGGAGCCGCTCTCCGCGCTGAGGGAACGGGGGTTCCTGCGGCGGGATCGGCGGATCTGGTCCATCCACGATCCGGGGCCGACGCGGCGGCTGCTGGCGGACCTGCGCACCTGCCTGTCCGAGGAGGAGCGCCCCCTCTCGGCCGACCGGGTGGACCGGATCTGCGAGTCACTGCTGCTGGAGAGCCTGCTCGCGGCGGCGCACACCCCCGCCGACGCGAACGAGCAGGCGCTCTACGCCATCCGCGGGCATGTGCACGAGCACTTCACCGAGACGTTGGACTTCGACGAGATCGCGCTGGAGCACGGCTTCAGCCCCAGCCATTTCCGGCGGCTGTGGGGAGCGCGCTTCCGCGTGCCCCCGGCGCGGTATGCGATGCAGTTGCGGATTCGGCAGGCGCGGCGGATGCTGGTGGAGACCGACCGCTCCGTGGGCGAGATCGCCCGCACCCTCGGCTTTGCCGATCCGCTCTACTTCAGCCGCAAGTTCCGCGACGAGGTGGGCCAGACCGCGACCGAGTACCGCGCCAGCCACGAGGCGCCCCTCTCCCTTCCGGAGGCGGAGTAGGGCCGCCGCGCCCCGGCATCCCGGCCGCCGCATGCTGCTGCGGCGCTTTACCCCGCCGTGACCGCGTTGGCGAGGTCCCCGCCGCGCTTGCCGCTTTCGTATTCGCGGATGTTGGCGAAGGTGGTCTCCGCGATGTTGCCCAGGGCGTCCCCGGTCAGGAAGGCCTGGTGGCTGGTGATGACCACGTTGTTGAAGCTGATGAGCCGCGCGAGCGTATCGTCGGTCAGCACCTCCTCCGAGCGATCCTCGAAAAAGTACTCGCTCTCCTCCTCGTAGACGTCCAGCCCCGCGCTGCCGATGGCCCCGTTGCGGAGCCCGTCGACCAGCGCGTCGGCGTCCACCAGGGCCCCGCGGCTGGTGTTGATCAGCATCACGCCGCGCTTCATCTTCGCGATGGCGTCGGCGTCGATCATGTGGTGCGTCTCCGGGAAGAGGGGGACATGCAGGCTGATGATGTCCGATTCCGTGAAGAGGCGGTCGAGGTCGACGAACTCGACGCCCAGGTTCTCGGTCAGGTGCGGGACCGGTCGCTTGTCGTGCGCAAGCAGCCGGCAGCCGAAGCCGTGCAGAATCTCCAGCAGGCAGGCGCCGATGTGGCCCGCGCCGACCACGCCGACGGTCCGGCCGTAGAGGTCGAAGCCGACCAGGCCGTTGCGGCTGAAGTTGCCCTCGCGCACCCGGTTGTAGGCGCGGTGGACCTTGCGGTTGAGCGCCAGGACGAGCGCGACGGTGTGCTCCGCCACCGCGTGCGGACTGTAAGCGGGCACGCGCGCGACGGTGATGCCGTGCTCCCGGCAGGCGTCCAGGTCCACGTTGTTGTACCCGGCGCAGCGGAGGGCGATCATGCCGACGCCGAGGCCGGCGAGCTCGCGGATCACCGGGGCGCTCAGGTCGTCGTTGACGAAGGCGCAGACCACTTCGCAGCCCGCGGCCAGGCTGGCGGTGCGGCGGGAGAGGCGGGCCTCGTACCAGCGCAGATCGTAGCCGGTTTCCTCGTTGGCCGCGGCGAAGGCCTGCTCCATGTAGGGTTTGTTGTCGAAAAAGGCGATTCGCAGTCGCTTCTCATTCTGGTGGCCGAAGAGGCGGTGAACGACCGACGTTTCACTGCGCAGGTGCCGGGTGATGCACGCCAGAAGCGCCCGGTTCAGCGTGCAGTTGCGCTCCAGGAGCGGCGCCAGGCGGCTGTAGCGCAGCACGGACACCCCAACGTCCCCGTCCGCCACCAGCGTGACGCCGCGCACCATCTCGCCGAAGAGGCAGATCTCGCCCGAAACGTCTCCCGGGCCCAGGCGTTCGACTTCTTCGTCCTCCCCCTCTTCGCTTACGCGACGTACGGAGACCGTTCCGGTGTGTATCAGAATGACACGTTCGCACCGCTTGCCTTCGTGACAGATGATCTCGCCGTTGCTATAGGTTTCATCCTCCAGCAGATCGGCCACCGCGCCGAGCGTATCATCATCCAAATCATGAAAGCAACTGACATTACGGAGATATTGACGGTTGTCTTCGTCTCGACTCATGGCGGGATCCCCCTGGCAAGTGTGCACTGCAGATGACGACATCGTCTCACTGCAGGGAACGATGCAATCGATGTGCCATGGCTGGCGCCCGGGCCCACGCCCTCCAGAAAGGAAGGCCGAACCCAAAAAAAGGCACTAAAAATATTAAAAAAGTATCACATAGAGACTGCCCCGATTCTGCTTTTCCATAAAAAACAAGAAGTGTGGTATATTGGGATAAGCCATTAAAAGCGAATGGGATGCAAAAATAATATGCTTTCGTGTCCGTCCGGGTGAGTTATTTTTTCGGCAAGTGGTTCACTAGGCGCGTACTCAAAGCGAAGGATCGTGCGCCTGAGTAGGGTGAATACTGAGAACCTGTGCGGCAAGTCAGAAATGGCGGGAACTTTTCACGACCGAAGTTTCTTGCAAGGTGTTTCCGTCGGGGATAGACTGGGGATACGTAAATCCTTTCTGGTTCGGGACGAGTGAAGCGAGCGGAAGGCCGGTCCGGTTGCCGGGGCCGGAGGACCGTTCCACCTTCCCGCCTGCGAACCGTGGTTGTCGGATGCGGTCAAGCCTCCGGACAAGTTCGAAAACAGGGGAACGATCATGGCGGAAACGAATGGCCAGGGCGCGGGCGGCGACGTGGATCTCAAGCTTGTGGAGGACGCGCACGCGTCGCGCGACAAGGTCCTCACGGAGGTGCGCAAGGTCATTGTCGGGCAGACCGAACTGATCGAGAAGGTGCTGACCGCGCTCTTTGCGGGCGGGCACGTGCTGATGGTCGGCGTGCCGGGCCTGGCGAAGACGCTGTTGGTGAGCACGCTCTCCAAGGCGCTGTCGATGAACTACAAGCGGATTCAGTTCACCCCGGACATGATGCCGTCGGACATCACCGGCACGGAGGTGCTGGAGGAGGACCACGCCAGCGGTCACAAGGAATTCGTCTTCGTCCAGGGCCCGGTCTTCACGAACCTGCTGCTGGCCGACGAAATCAACCGGACCCCGCCGAAGACGCAGGCGGCGCTTCTGGAAGCCATGCAGGAGAAGCACGTCACCGTCGGCAAGACCACCTACGCGCTGGAAGAGCCGTTCATGGTGATGGCCACGCAGAACCCCATCGAGCAGGAGGGGACCTATCCGCTCCCCGAGGCGCAGCAGGACCGCTTCATGTTCAACCTCTGGGTCGACTATCCGAAGGACGACGAGCTGAAGGAGATCGTCCGCGCCTCGACGGCCGGCGGCTTTGAAGAGCCGGAAGCGGTGCTCGACGGCGCGGAGGTGATGCAGTTGCGGAAGGTGGTGCGGCAGATCCCGATCAGCGACCACGTGCTCGACTACCTCGTCCGCCTCTCGGTCGCCACGCAGCCGACGCACCCGACCGCGCCGGAGGTGACGAAGAAGTACCTCGACTGGGGCGCCGGTCCGCGCGCGGGGCAGTACCTCAGCCTCGGGGCGAAGAGCCGGGCGCTGTTGCGGGGCAACCTGCAGGCGACGGTGGAGGATGTGCGCTTCGTCGCGCACGCGGTGCTGCGCCACCGCATCGTGACCAACTTCACGGCCATCGCCGACGGGGTGACCCCGGACGTGGTGATCGACCGCCTGCTGGAAGCGGTGCCGGAATCCGTCTGACCCCGTCGCCCGATTCGCGGTTCGGGCCTGCAGGGGAGGCGGACGGCCGGTTCCGCCGTGGCGGACAGATGGCGCCGTCGCTCCTCTCCTGACCCGTTCCGCTTCGTATGCCCGGAAGGAATGCTTCATGCCGATGCCGGTGCAGATGAAATACCTCGACCCCGACGTGCTGCGCAACCTCGAGACGATCGAGCTCGCGGCGCGCCTCCTGGTGGAGGGGCTCTACGCCTCCCGCCACCGGTGTCCCTTCTACGGGTACTCCGTCGAGTTCAAGGACTACCGCGAGTACGTCCCGGGCGACGAACCCCGCACCATCGACTGGAAGATGTACGCCCGCACCGAGCGCGTCTACGTCCGGCGGTTCGAGATGGAATCGAACATGAACGTCGTGGTGGTGATGGATGCGAGCGGCTCGATGGGGTACCGGCCGGTGGAGGAGACGGGCCGGCTGACCAAGGCCGAGTACGCGAAGTACCTGGCCGCGGGCCTCGCCTACCTCGTCATCAAGCAGCAGGATGCCGCGGGGCTGGTGACCTTCAACGACGACATGCGCGAGTTCATTCCGCCGCGGCAGGGCCGACGGCACCTCTTCGGGCTGCTGGCGCGGCTGGAGGCCTGCCAGCCCGAGGGCGAGACCGACCTGGAGGCCGTCCTCAAGACCGTGGCGCTGCGCCTGACCCGCCGGAGCATCGTGATCGTGATCAGCGATTGCCACGGCAAGGAGGACCAGGTCTCCGACGGCCTGCGGCACCTGGCCGCGCGCGGGCACGAACTGGTGGTGCTCCACCTCCTGGACCACGACGAGGTGGACTTCCCCTTCCAGGCGCTGACCAGCTTCCGCGACATCGAGACCGGGCGCGAGGTGCTGTGCGACCCGCTGCGCCAGCGCCGGGATTACCTGGGGCGTCTCGAAACCTTCCAGGCGGCCATCCGGGACGGCAGCCTGGACTGCGGTGCGGACTACCGGTTCCTGCATACCCGCCAGCCGATCGAGACGGTGCTGCGGGACTACCTCTTGTACCGGCGGCAGCGGGGCTAGGCGGTTGCCCGCGGAGCGATTTCGGAGACGGGGAGCACAATGAATTTTCTCTTTCCCGCCATGTTTGCCGGTGCGCTGGGGCTGGGCGTTCCGGTGGTCATCCACCTCATCGCGCGCCACCGCTTTCCGGTGCAGGGCTTTCCCACCATCCGCCTCCTGCGGTACGAGCGGCGGGCCAACGTCTTCGCCTGGACGCTGGTGGATGTCAAGCAGCTCCTGCTGCGGCTCCTGGTGCTGGCGCTCCTGGTGCTGGCGATGGCGCGGCTCTTCGCCCCCTGGGCCTCCAGCGAGCCGGCGCCCCACAACCTGGTCATCGTTCTCGACGCGTCGGCCAGCATGCGGGCGACGACAACCGACCCCGCGACGGAGGAGACCGCCGTTCTCTTCGACATGGCCCGTACGCGCGCGCGCACGCTTCTCGAATCCATCCGGCCGCCCAGCCACTGTGCGGTGGTAGTGGCGGGCGGGCGGACGACGCTGGCGGCGCCGCTCGCGATCACGCCCGACGCCGCGCTGGCCGCGGTCGACGCGGCGGCCTGCAGCGACGGAAGCGGCCCCGGGCTGGTCGCCGCGGTGGCGGAGAGCTGCCGCCTGCTGGCCGGACGGCGCGAGGTGCAGAGCAAGGTGGTGGTTCTCACCGATCTCCGCACCTCGGCCTTTGCCCAGCGCAACCAGAAGGACCTGGCCGTCATCCGGGAAGTGCGCGACCGCCTGGGCGACCGCCTGGAGATCGTGGCGGTCGACCTGGCCGGCGGGCGCGCCGGCAACCTCTATCTCTCCGACGCCTATGTCCGCGGGGACGAGGTGCGCATGGGGGACGACCTGCACGTGATGGCGCGCGTGGTGAACGATGCGCCGGAAGACGCCACCGCCCGCCTGCGCCTGTCCGTCGGCGGTCGCAAGGAGCCGTATGTCCGCGAGATTCCGCTCGCCCCCGGCGGGGAGGCGGTGGTGGACATGACCAGCCGCGTCAGCCGGGCCGTCCGGACCTTCGCCGAGGTGGAGCTGAAGGGCGACGACGTGCTGCCCCGGGACGACCGGTTCGAGTCGCCGGTGGTGGTCAGCGAACCGCGCCGCGTCCTCATCGTCCGCCCGGCGCCCGAGGAGACGGCCGAGTCCGCCACCCGCATGGCCGGCCTCGGTGGCGAGACGCAGGCGGCGGACACGGCGGATGCGGGCGCCGGCGGCGTTGCCATCGACGGCGCCACCATCCTCCGCTTCGTCCTCAATCCGGCCCGCGAGCTCGGCGCCGGGGCGGGGACCGGAATCCTGACCACCCTGGTGACCGAAGAGGCGCTCGCGCGGCAGCCGCTCAGCAAGTACGACCTGGTCATTCTCTACGACGTGAGCGGCCTGCCGGAAGGCTCGCTGGAGGACCTTGCGGTCTTCGTCCGGCAGGGCAAGGCGCTGCTCTTCTTCTGCGGACCGGCGCTCAATCCGGGGCGCTTCAACCGCAGCCTGGCGGCCGGCGGCGCGGATCGTCCGCCGCTGGCGCCGGTGGCCGCCGGGAATGAGGAAGAGCGTGCGCCGGCGGTGGGGCTCGACCTGCGGGCGCTGATCCATCCGCTGCTGGCGCCGTTCCGGGACCGCGTGCGCGGCGACCTGTCGGTGGTCCGGTTCGCCCGGATCCGCACGCTGCGCGATCTGCCGGCGGATGTGGACGTGCTCATGACGGCCGAAGACGGGACGCCGCTTCTGGTGGAGCGGCGCGTCGGGGCCGGTCGGACCGCGCTGGCCGCGTTCGGGGTGGAGCTTGATCGCGGAAGCCTGGCCCGCAGCCGCGTCTTCCCCGTCCTCATGTGGCGGCTGGTGGATCACCTCAGCGGACGACTGGACCGCCGACCGCCGGATCAACTGGCGGCCGACCGTCCCGCCGTGCTGGACGTTTCGGAGAACGCTTTCGCCTTCGAGGACACGCTGACGCTCTCGCCGCTGGCGCGGGCGCCCGAGGCGGCGCCGGACGCGGTGGCGCCCGATCCGATGCAGCCGGCGATCGAGCCGCGCGAGACCCCCATCCGCCCGGGCCGGACCGTGCTGCTGGAGGGGCTGCCGGCCGGGCGGTATCAGCTTCACAAGGCGAGCAAGGGGACGGGCAACGGCGAGCGCGTGCTCGGGTATGCGCGCAACATTTCGGTCAACCCCGATTCGCGGGAAAGCCGGATGGATCGGCTCGCACCGACGGCGCTTCCGGACACGCTGGGGGTGCCGGCGGCGGTGGTCGACGCCGCGGGCGTGCAGGCGCTGGTGCCGCGCGGCGCCGAGCTCTGGACGTGGGTGGTCGCGCTGTTGGCGGCTGCCTATCTGATCGAAGCGCTGGCCGGCTATCGCGCCAGCGTGCGGCGTGAAGAAGAACGCGCCGCCGAATTCGGAGACGCGGCATGAGCATCCTCTACTGGCTACTCGGCATCGAAGCGCCCGGCCAAATCGTGGAGACGACGGCCTGGGATCTCTATGCCGCGGCACCGCTGCCGCTCCTGGTGGTGGCGCTGGTCGCGCTGGCGGGACTCGTGGCGGCGGGGCTCAATTTCCTGCCGCGCATCGTGCTGCCCATGCGGCTGCGCGTGGCGCTGGCGGCGGTGCGGGTGGTGGGCTTCGGTCTCCTGATCGTCATGCTCCTGCGGACCGAGCTCTTCGTCCAGTTGCGCCGCGAACGCACGCCCGGGATCGCGGTGCTGACCGACACGAGCGGCAGCATGGAGATCCGCGACGCCGGCGACGGGCGTTCCCGCCTGGACGCGGCGCGGGCCTTTGCCGAGAACGCGTTGGTGCCCCTCGGTGACCGCGCCTACCTGAACGAATACACCTTTGCGTGGCGGTTGTCGGACGAGCCGGCCCCCGCGCACGGCGCCGGGATGACGCGGCTGGTGGGCGGGCTGCGGGACCTGCTGAATCGGGAGAGCGACCTGCAGGCGGCCATTCTGCTGACCGACGGCAACGACACCGCCGGCGACCGCGGGGCCCTGGCTGCGCCGCTCCTGCGGGCGCGGGACGTGCCGGTCTACCCGGTCGTCTTCGGCAGCCCCGAAACCCCGAAGCGCGGCGAGGTGCGCGTCACCGGCGGCAGCAGCTATGTCCGCCTCGGGGACGAGCTGGTTCTGTCGGCGCTTCTCTCCACCAACATCGAAGGCGAGCACGTGGTGCGGGTGACGCTCCGGCAGGAAGGGATGGCCGAGCCCATCGCCATGCGCGAAAACGTGCGCCTCGGCGCCGAGCCGACCCCGGTCGGCTTCGTGGTCCGTCCGCAGCACCCGGGCCGGCGGATCTACTACATCGAGATGGAAGGCCTGAAGGACGTCGCCATCGAAAAACGCCTCGTCGCCGAGCATACCGTCGACGTCATCGATGCGCCGATCCGTGTCCTGTACCTCGACATTCCCCGCGACGAGCGCAAGCTGCTGGGGCACTGGCTGGCGCGCGACCCGGTGGTGGACCTGGCGACGCTGACGCTCCTGCCCAAGGGCGGCTGGTACGGGCAGGGGAACCTCCGGCACCCGAACGCCGGCGACGGCCTGCCGAACAAGGAGGGGGACCTCTACAAGTACGACGTCATCCTCTTCGGCGACATCCCCCGCAGCTACTTCCGCGAAGGCGGCGACGCCGCGGAGACGAAGATGCGCTGGCTGGCCGAGTTCGTCGGCCGGCGCGGCGGCGGGCTGGTGACGCTGGGCGGGCAGTCGGTCTACGGCGCGGGCGGGTACGAGGATTCGCCGCTGGCGGCCATCCTCCCGTTCTCCGTCGAACGGTCGGCCAAGCCGCAGATGCCGAAGACCTTCCCCATCACCCCGACGGCGATGGGCCTGGCGCACCCGGTGATGCAACTGGAGCGGGACCCCCGCCTCAACCGGGAAGCGTGGTTCGACCTGCCGTTCCTGGAAGGCAACAACCACGTCGGCGCCGCCAAGTCGAGCGCATCGCTCCTGGCCGTCCGGCAGCAGGAAGACGGCGCCGTGCCGGTGGTGGCGGTCCACAACGTGGGCAAGGGCAAGGTGCTCAGCCTGTCGGTGGACACCACCTGGCGCTGGGAGATGATGCGCGCACCGGACACGCCGAGCCAGTACCGCCGGTTCTGGGGCAACGTGGTCCGGCATCTCGCGCCCGACCCGCGCCTGCAGCCGGACCGGCCCCGGATCCACCGGGATCGCAGCAACGCCGCGGTGGGCGAGACCGTCTCGTTCGCCGTGGAACTGGTCAACGAAACCTATCGCCCCGTCCGTGAAGCCGACCTGGCCGTTACGGTCGTGAAGCCGTCCGGAGCCACCTACGCGGTGTACCCACGCGACGGGCGGGGGCATCCGGGGCGCTATCCGTACGACGTGACGCTGGACGAGCCCGGCGTCTGGACGGTGCGGGCAGCGCACGGCAAGTTCGAGGGCGAGGAGACGGTCCGCGCCGGCGACAGCATGGATGAGCTCGAGGACCCCCGCGCCCGTCCCGAGCGGATGGCCGAGCTGGCCGACGCCACCGCCGGGGCCGCCTTCGGACCGCAGGACGCGGATGCACTTCTTGAGGCGCTCCGGCTGCGGACGCGCGTGGTGGCCGAAGAGCGCGCCATTGCGCTCTGGAACCTTCCATTGACGCTGATTCTCTTCCTGGCGTGTGTCTGTCTCGATTGTCTGCTGCGGAAACGGAGGGGCATGGTATGAGCGTCGGCGCGCTGCCTCCGGAGTACGAATCGGTCCGCAACGCGGTGCTCCGCTTCGGACGGTTCCGCAAGCGCTGGGCCGTGCTGGAGGGGCTGGGGCTCTTCCTGTTGGCGGGGCCCGGGCTGCTCCTGGCCTGGATCCTTCTGGACTGGGCGGTGGGGCTGCCGGCCTGGCCGCTGGTGATCCTCTTTGCCCTTGTCTGCGCCGCGGGCGTGTACGCGGTGGTGCGCTGGCTGGCGCCGCCGCCGCTCCGGCCCGTGGAGCCGGACCGCGAAGCGCTCCTCATCGAGGATCTGCACGGCGAACTGGACAACCAGGTCATCGGCGCGCTGCAGCTCGGTCGCGAGGCGGAAGACGCGGCGCGGCGCGGCCACAGCCGGAGCCTGGTGACCGCGCTCGTGCGCGCGACCGCGGAGCGGCTGGGGGCGTTCGATCCCTGCGGACTTCTGAACCTGACCGCGGCGCGGCGCGCATTCGCCGGCGGTGTCCTGGTGATCGCGCTCTTCCTGGGCGTTGCCGTTACGCAGCCGGGCGTGGTCGGCGCGCGCTTCGATCGGCTCGCGGAGGGCTGGGCGGCGGTTTTGGATACGCTCTTCCCGGTGGAGATGCATGTGACGCCGGGGAACACCGCCATCGTCCGGGGGCGTTCGATCCCCCTGGCGGCGGAGCTGCGCGGCGCCCGCCGGGACACGGCGCTCCTGCACATCTGGGCCGAGGGGGCGGCCGACCCCGTCACGCACGAGCTTTCGCTGGAACCGGTAGTGCGGGACGGCGCCGAAGCGGACCTGGCGCAGCACACGGTGGAGGCGGTAGAGGAGCCGTTCACGTATGCGTTCGAGTACGGCGGCCGGCGGAGCGAGACCTACCGGATCGATGTGGGCGATCTGCCGAAGATTGCGGCGATCAACTACGAGCTCGCCTATCCCGCCTACACCGGGCAGCCGCCGCGGACCCTGACCGGCAAGACATCGAAGCTGCAGGCGCTCGCCGGCACGCACGTGCTGGTCAGTTTCGCCGCGACCACCGAACTCCATCCCGACCTCTGCTATGTGGAATGGCAGGACGGGACGCGTCCGCCCATCGTGGTAAACGGCCGGTTCGGGCACTTCTCGTTCACGATCACGCGCCCGGAGCGGGCGGAGATCCACCTCACCGGGCATTACGGCCGCGGCTTCGAGATGGAGAGTCCGATGGGGCTGGCCATCGCGGTCGAGCAGGACCGCCGCCCGGACGTCCGCATCCGCAGCCGCAAGCGCGAGCTCGTTCTCCTCGCCGAACAGGCTGCCGCCTACGCGCTCCCGTTCGAGGCGGAGGACGACTTCGGGGTGGCGGAGGTGACCCTGACCTATCGGATCGATACCGTCGACGAGATGCTGGGCCGCTCGCCGCGCGACGGCGAGTCGGCGCGCCGGATCGATCCGCCGCGCGACCGCGTGAAGGGCGCCTTCGAAGACCTTTTCCGCGGCCTCGAGCCGCCCCTGCAGCCGGGTGACCGCGTGCGCATCCAGCTCAGCGCCAAGGACAACAATACCGAGACCGGCCCGGGCCTCGGGCGCTCACAGAGCCTGGAAATCGTGGTCGTACGCCCCGACCTCGCGCAGTTCAAGGAGAAGGAATTCGGCTTCGGCGGGCGCGCGGCCGTGCTCGGCGGACTGAAGAAGGTGAAGCGCGTCACCGACCTGCTGCTCGAAGCCGAGCGGACGGTGCGCACGGAGAAAGCGGTGGATGTTGACAAACAGGAGGTGAAGGCCCGGGTCAGCGCCGAGAACTGGCCCAGCGGCAGCGAAGATGCGGTGGGGGACTACTTCCGGCTTTTGAGCGGAGGACAGTGACATGCGGAACCCATTGTGCGCAGAGCGCCTCGTCTCCATCCTCGTCGGCGTGCTGATCCTGGTCGGCGGCGCGTCGCAGGCCCATGCGGCGTCATGGAAGGAAAAGGCCAGGCAGATGAGCCGGCGCAAGCTCTCCGTCGAAGAGGCCCGATCCAAGCGCGCGGCGGAAGAAAAGGAGCGGCGCAACCGCATCGCGATGCGACGGATCCGCCCGGCCATGCAGGGGGTCGACTGGGACGCGGATCCGACCGCCATTCCGTCGGTGCTGTACCAGATCCACAAGCGGACCGATCTCCCGGTCTACTACGACAACAGCGGCCTCGACGTGGCCAGCGACGAACTCTTCGAATTCACGGTGATCTACCTCACGGCCCACACCGCCTTTTCCTTCAACGAGAAGGAAACGGAGAACCTGAAGCGCTGGCTCGAGCGCGGCGGCACGCTCTTCCTCGACGACTGCTACCTGCGGGGCAGTCCGTTCGCCGACAGCGTTCCGGTCGAGGTGGCCAAGCTCATCCCGGAGGCGGAGGCGCGCTGGCTCCTGAAGGACGATCCGCGCGTCAACGACGCCTTCCGGATGATCTACCCCACCGATTGGCCGGGCGAGAGCGGAAAGATGGAGAACCGGTACTGGCAGTACTACCTGCTCGACGACCGCCCCGCCGTCTTCTTCACCCCCAACGACGACGGGTGCGGCTGGGAGTACTCGACCCCGCCGAGCGCCAGCAATCCGCTCGGCAATCCCATCGGGCACGGCGGCAACAACCCGCAGCGCGAGATCATGTTTCAGTGGGCCGCGAACGCCATTCTCTTCATGTACACGCATTGACGGACGGATGCCGGCGCCCGACGCCGTCTGCGCGCGGGTCCGCCCGTCCCTGGCCGAGGTGAACGATGCGAAACGCACGCTGCGTCCTCTCGATCATGTTCCTGGTGGTGCTCCTGGCGCCGTCGTTCGCGGCGGCCGGCGAAACGGAGGTGGAGTTTCGCCTCGTGGCGCACGACGCCACGGATACGACGGTCGACACTTTCCAGTCCGAGGAGGAGATCACCCGCATCCAGTCGACGAGCGAGGGGATGTCGGTCGTGAAGGTGGGCCTGGCGGTCAACTGCTGGGTCCGGAACGTCCTGCTGGACGGCACACCGCTCTTCGAGCGTTACCACGAGGGCAAGTACATCGACCGTCTCCCGAAGGCGAAGCGCAGTCTCGCCCCGGGCGAACATGTCCTCTGGCCCGGCAACCACGTCTTCACCGTGGCCGAGGACGGGACGATTGCGAGCGACGATCCGGAACTCGTCATCGACGGCGCCACGGTGGGCCTGAAAGCCTATCCCGTCAGCGTGAGCGCGTTCGAAGCCAACCCTGTCGGGTATGGCCTCGGCGGAGAGGCGGCGCCGCTCCCGAACATGACGCTGCGCGACGCGGGGCAGATGCGCCGGTTTCTCGCTCCCCCCGAAGCGGGCGAGGACGGCAAGCCCGCACCGAAGCCGAAGCGTCCCGTCGAGCTGCTCCCGGTTTTCGACGATTTCGCCCCGCTCACCATCTGGCTGCCGGCCCACACCGGCGGCGCCGGATACTACCTGCACCCGATGGGCCTCACCTTTCGTGTCGGGGCCGACGGAGTCAAGGTCGGGGCCGGTGAAGGCGGCGCGGAACTGCCCGGCGTGTCCGTCGAGGGCTGGCGCATCCGCATTCCGCTCCATGCCTACCCGGTGCGGGGCGAAGAGGGCCGCCGGCTGGTGGCGAAGGGGGTCGGTGCGTACGAGTTCAAGCGGCTCCTCACCGATCTCGGCACGGAGTACACCAACTGGTTCCCCCGGACCGATGCGTACGAGCTGCGCGTCTCCGAGGCCGGACCGGGCCTGCGCATCAGTGGCGACCTGACCCGCCTTCCGGCCAAGGCCTTCCGCATCGACGCGCCCGACCCGGCCACCGGCGCCCAGCGCCTCGTCGCGATGGAGCTGCCGAAGCAGCATTTCGCGCCTGGCGAGGAGGTGCGCGGCCGGTTGCAGGGGCTGGACCCGTCGCCGGCTGATCGTGCTGCGCAGCGCGCCGAGGAAGCGGAGACGCAACTGCGCCGCTCCGCGGCCGCCTTCGCCGAAGCGGAGAAGGCGCTGGCCCGGGCGGGGGCGGAGATTGAGCAGCGGAGCCGCGCGGCCGACGCCGCCCGGAAGGAGCTGGCGGAAGCGAAGGAGAAGGCGGAGGCGTTGCGTCGCCGGCTGGCGCACGTCACCGACAGGGAAGCGCTCGAGGCCGCCGCCGCCAAGGCCGCGGAGACTGAGACCGCCGCCGCCGCCGCCGTCGAGAAGGCCAACGATGCCGTGGCCCGCGCGGAGGCTGGCCTCCGCGAAACCCGGGACGCCCAGCCGGCGCTGGAGCAGGCCGCCGCCAAGGCCGTCGAGGAGCTGGATCGCCGCCGCGCCAACGTCGAAGCGCTCAAGAAAAAGCTGCAGCCGCTCCTCGACGCCGAACAGGCTGCCGAAGGCGCGGCCGCCAGGGCCAACGAAGCGCTCACCGCCGCCCGGAAGACGCAAACGACGGCGGGCGAACGGGAAGAAAAAGCGGTCGCCGCCGTGGCCGCCGCACGCAAAGCGGTTGAAGACGCCAGGGAGGCCATCGGCGACACCGAAGGCAAGTTGGCCGAGCGCCGGACCGCGGCCGCGACCGCCGGGAAGCAGTTGCAGGCGGCCCGCGAGGCGCTGGCCGATGCCAAGGCCCACCTGGAAGCGACGGCCGGCGCCAGCGAGGCGGAAGCCCCGCCCAGGGAAGAGAAGCAGGCGCTCGTCGCCGGGGTCGAGAAGGCAGAGAAGCAACTGGCCGCGCGCGAAGAAGCGCATCGCAAAGCGAACGCGGCCGTGACCGACGCCGAACAGGCGCTTGCCAGGGCCCGGAAGGCGCTTGCTGCCCGGGAAGAAGCGGTGGCGCCCGCGGCGAAGCAGGCAGAGTCCGCCGCCGGGGTCGCGGCGGACGCGGCCAGGGCGGTAGCTGCCGCCGATCAGGCGGCCCACCAGGCGGACGATGCGGTGGGCGCTTCGCAGAAACGGGTGGAGGATGCCCGCGCCGAACTCCGCGCCGCCGAGGAAGCCCGCGACGCTGCCCAGGCCGCGGTCCGGACCGCCAGCGAAGCGGTTCGCAAGGCGAAGAAGACGGTCACGGAGCGCGAACAGGCGCTCCAGCAGGCCCGCGACGCGGCGAAGGAACGGGTTGCCGCGCTCGAAGCCGCCCGCAAGACCGCGACCGAGGCGAAACAGGCGGTGGCCGGATTTGTGGATCGCGAGACGCTGGACGCATCCGCCACCGAGGCCGAGGACGCTCTCAAAGCGCTCACGACCCGGGTTGCCGAAGCGGAAGCGAACCGGAAGGCTGCCGAAGCCGCCACCGCCGAGGCCCGCGCCGCCGTTGCGGCCGCGCGCACGGCACAGGAAGCGGCCGCCG
Organism: uncultured Planctomycetales bacterium; assembly: GCA_964553265.1. Lineage (GTDB taxonomy): Bacteria > Planctomycetota > SZUA-567 > SZUA-567 > JAFGNG01 > CAZKKD01. The sequence goes on from CAZKKD010000017.1 coordinate 15,692, forward strand.
CCGATGCCGAGCGCCTGGCCGCGGAAGCCGAAGCGCTGGCCGACCGGAACCTCCTGGCCGCCGCAACGCCGTATGCCGAACTCCTCACGCTCGACGGCGAGGTGCTGGCCTCGCTCCCCGTCCAGGCCGACGGGGGCGCGGCGACGGATGTCCGCTTTTCGCTGCCGAAGGTGGCGGATGGCGTCTATGTGCTCCGTCTGGGGCTCCAACCGACCGAGGCGGATGTGCCGCCGCTTGCGGCCTCGCTGCGGGTGACGGTGGCGACCAACCCGTCCTGGAGCCTGGGGCTCTTCACCCAGCGCGGCCGGGACGCGTACTTCGTGGGCGAGGACTTCTGGATCGGCGTGGGCGCGCTGGCGCTGGCGCAGGAGATCCCGGCCGGGACGCCGCTGGTCGTCTCGCTCGTCGGCGACGACGGCGCGCGGAACGAGATCCTGCGCACACAGACGGGGGATGCCGTCGCCAGGGGGGCGCGCGAGACCTGGATCGTCCGCCTGGACGGCTCGACCAGCCTCCGGATCGCGCCGGGCCGGTACCGGGTCGAGGCCGCCCTCGGCGACCGCGCCGCGCTGCCGATGCCGCTGGAGATGGTCGACCCCGAGCCGGCCACCCACTTCGCCTGCGTTCTCAACGGCAAGTACAACGTGATGGGCAAGCAATACGAAGATGTGCTCAAGACGGGCGAGGGCGCACCGGAGCTGGCCCGCAACATTGCCGGCATGGGGTACAACAACTTTCTCGGCATGTCCTACACGTTTGCGCGCAGCCGGCGGCACAACCGCCGGCTGGAGGATCTCGTGCGGGCGCGTCCCGCGCTCGGGCCCTGGGAGCAGTATTACCAGCCCAGCGGCCGGGATCGCTTCCTCAACGAGGCGGTGCGGAATCGCCTGGCCTTCCGGGAGAACAGCTTCACCTACAACGACACCAGTCTGCCGCGGGCGCCGAAGATGCTGGACGCCTGCGCGCGCTTCATCGGCATGGAAACGAGTTCCATGCTCCACAGTCCCGCCTTCGCGGGCATGGCCATCTACGAGGAAATCTACTGGCGTTCACTGATGGATCCGCAGGGCATTGTGGAAGCGTTTGAGCAGGCGCACGAACTGGCCTTCCGCGAGGCCTATCCGGGCCTGACCAGCGACCGTGCCGCGCGCGCCCTGGAGCGGTACGTGGGGCGCCCCGCCAGCCAGCGCGACCCGCGGGACCTGGAGGCCTGGCATGCATTGGCCGCTTTCCGCGATCGCGCCTGGGGACGCTTCAGCGAGACCAACGCCGCTTCCATCAAGGCGGTCTGGCCCGCGTCGCGCAACACCACCCAGACCCGCGTCTTCGGCGGCAAGGCCCACATCGACGTCAACGGCAAGGCCGAGGACGTCTTTGGCCCGCTTGAGGTCGCCATGTTCGTCTCCTACAAGGACGGCGGCAGCGGCGACTACCCGCTCTACTCGTCGGCCATGGCGGATGTGCTCCGCGTGCGGGACGACCTGGAGGTCTGGACGCAGCTCCACACCTTCCACGGGGCGGGCCTCTTCGACCGGCACCTCGTCCGCCAGACCTTCTTCGGCCTCTCGCAGAAGCTGGACGGGATCAGCTGGTTCACCGTCGCGCACGACTTCGAGGATCCGGTCTACACCGACAGCCGCAACACGGTCCGCGACGTCAACCTCCGTCTCCTCACCCCGTACGGCGACTGGTTCCGCAGCCTCGAGAAGGGCTACCGGAAGGTCGGCATCTACTACAGCCGCACCGCCAGCTACCTCCAGAGCAAGAAGGCGGAGAAGATCAACTACCAGTGCGAGGGGCTGTGGCTGAGTTGCTACCGGGCCGGTTTCCCGGCCGACTATCTGAAGGATCAGCATGTCCGCGACGGGAAGGCGATGGAGTACGAGGTCATCTTCGCGCCCGGCTGGGCCTACGAGGGCGAGTGCCCGCAACCCATTATCGAGCAGCTCCAGCGCCTCGTGAACGCCGGCAAGACCCTGGTCGTCGAGCGGTCGAGCAAGCTCCCCATCGAAGGGGTCGTGCGCCTGGACACCGACCTCGACGAATACGACGACAAGCGACCCCTGCAGCTCATGAAGTCGCTGGACTACTCCACCGAGATCGTCTTCCAGCGCACCGAACAGACCACCGCCGTGGTCCGCGAACTCCTCGGCAAGCGGATCGAGCCGGCCGTGGTCCACGATGCCCGTCTCGGCGGCGACTGGATGCAGCGCGGGGCGGGGGAGGTCCTCATCGTGCCCAACTGGGAGTATGTCGGCTTCACCGGCATGTACAAGACCCGGCACACCGCGCCGAAGGTGACCGAGTTCGCGTTCCCCAGGCGCCCCCCCGTCTGCTACGACGTCCTGGAGATGCGCCGGCAGCCGGTGGAGATCGAGGGCGAGCACATGCGGCTCCGTGCCGACATGCGGGCCTATCCCGGCAAGATCTTCCTCTTCCTGCCGGCGCCCATCGGCGGGGTCGACCTGGCGGCGAGCGCGTCGCTGCAGGCGGGAGGCACGGTGCAGTTCCGTGTCGCGGTCCGGGACGAAGCCGGGGAGGAGATTGACGCCAGCCTGCCGGTGGAGCTCACCCTCCGCAATCCCGCCGGCGACGAGGTCCGCCGGGTCTACCGCGCCGCCAGCCCGGTCTTCCGCGACGCCTGGCCGCTGCCGGCCAACGGCGCGCCGGGGACCTGGACGCTCACTGCGCGGGAGCTGGCCAGCGGCCGCGTGGCCACCGCCTCCATTGCCGTGGCGAAAGGCACGCCCCTTCGCGCCAGCCTGGACGAGCGCGAGGCCTGGGTCTACGATGGCGGGCGGGTGGGCGCCTTCTTCGCCGACGCCGAGACGCCGCTCGTCATCGCCGTCGAGCCGGGCCAGGAGTGGGTCCGGCCGGTGGCCGAGCAGTTGCGGGACCAGCTCGCCGCGCGGGGGGTGACCGCCGAGATCCGGTCGGTTCCGGAAATCGTGCGCACGCCCGGGCCGTGGCATCGCGAACATCCGTCCATCGACGGCACCCGCCTCTGGCGCGGCACCGTGGTGACGCCGATGTTCCTCGCCGACGCCCCGGTCGTGGCGCTGGGCCGGCGGGGCGAGAACCGGTACATCGAATCGCTCATCGACCGGGGCGCCCTGGCGGCGCCGCTCACCGATGCCTTCCCCGGCCCCGGCCGCGCGGTGGTGGACTGGACGCACCGCGCGTTCAGCAACCAGTACGACGCGGTGCTCATCCTGGCCAACGACGAAGCCGGCCTGCGCGCCGGCGTCAGCGCCGCACTTGGGGCCGCGGAGAACGAAGGCCTGCCCACGCACCCCGGCGTGCTGGAGCCGGAAGCGGACGAGGCCGCCGCGCTGGCCGAGGCGGCTCCGGCCGATGCGCCCCAGCCGGGCAGCTTCCGCGATGCGGTGCACGGGGAAGACCTGGTCTGGACGCTCGACACCGATGCCGATACGGGCCGCACCTTGGTCGGCACCTACGGATACGGGCACAACCTCTTCTGCCTCAACCCGGACGGCACGCTGGCCTGGAAGACCTTCCTGCCCGAGCACAGCGTTTTCTTCACGAAGTGGATCGACGACGGCAAGCGCCTCGTGGCGGCCACGGGACGCGGGTACAGCGTCTTCCTGCTGGACGGAAAGACGGGCAAGGTCCTCCGCAAGTTTGCGAGCACCGAGTGGCCGCGGACGCACTGGAAAGAAGGTTCGGTCCATACCGTTGTCCCGATCATGATCAACCGCGCACAGCGGCAGATCCTCGTCCGGGGACGGACGGGCCTCCTGGCGGTCGACTTCGACGGCAAGAAGATGTGGCTCCTCGACCGGACCGAGGCCATCCAGAGCATCCCCGCCGAGGCCGATCCCGGTGTCTCCGCCCCCATCTTCCAGGCGTCGGTGGTCCTCGGGAACCTGGCGGTTTCGCCCGACGGCAAGCGGATCGCTTTCGGCGAATACTACATCAGCGGCACCACCCCGGGGCAGAAACCCGGATCGTTCGAGCAGGTCTGGTCGTACCGCCCCCGCATCCTGGACGCGGTTACCGGCGCGGTCCTGGCCGAGAACACCGAGGACCCCGGCGCCATGACCTCGCCCGAAGGCTGGAGCGTCAGCTGGCCCGACGGGAACGAGCATCCCCTGGTCCACAAGGAGGACGTCGCGGCGCCGCTCCTGCCGGACGGTTCCTTCGGCGCGTTCCGGGCCATCCGGGGCGGCCTCCTGCCGGACGGCGGCGAGCTCCTGCGGGAGACCACCACGGTGGTGCGCAAGCGCCCGGACGGCTCCGTGGCCTGGCAACGGACCGAGCCGCTCATCCGGGTCCTCAGTCTGGACCGGATCGACGCCAGGGCCGAACGCCTCTTCCGCTGCGGCCGGGACGGCGAGATCGCCTGCGTCGACCTGAGCAACGGCGAGACGCTCTGGACGGCGAAGCTCCCCTTCTCCGCACAGATCCGCGTCGCGCCGGACGGTCGCGTCTTCGCCGGGGACCTCGCCGGCCACGTGGCCAGCTTTGCCCCGGACGGGACCGAGGCCTGGCGGGTGCGGCTGCGGGAGTTCCACGAACTCCCGGCCGGCGACTATCCCGGCTACGTCGACGCGGCCCGCCGCCGGGATCGCGACGACACGCCGGATTACTATCCCGCCGGCGTGGACCGCCCCGGCGACTATGACGGCATTCTCCGCATGGGCATCGAGCAGATCGCCGACGGGTCCTTCGAGGGCAAGGGCGCCTGGAGCAGCGAGTCCGCCGACGTGGTGCGCGGCGCCCCGGCCCGCGAGGGCAAACAGGCGCTGCAGCTCGCGGCCGACCAGTTGGTCACCCAGGCACTCGGCAAGCGCGTGGTGCCCAACGGGACCTATCTGCTCGAGTTCTTCTACCGTCCCGCCTCCGCCGCCGCCGAGCTGGCCGCCGGGGCGTCGCTGGACGGTCCGACCCCGGCGTTCACCGCCAGCATGTTCCGCGGCCGGCCCGGCGAGTGGAATTTCGGCCGCCTGGCCATCAAGGCTTACACCGACACCGAGCGTCTCACCGTCGGCTTCGAGGCCGCGGGCGACGCCGTCGCCGTCGATGCGGTCAGCCTCCGGCCGGTCCGCTTCCCCTCGGCGAATCTGCTCTATTACGAACCGCTTCACAAACTGGAACCCACCTACGTCGAGGACCTTCGCGTCACCTACAATCGCATTCCCGCGAAGATGGAAGAGGGCCTCATGGGGAAAAACCGGGTCAGCGCCTTCAAGCAGGGCGAGAACATGACGGCCACGGTCTTCACCCAGGAGGACGCCTACCTCCACAACGGCCGGCTGGACGACGTGGGCCGGCAGTGGACCTTCGGCTGCGGCAACGCGATGGGCTTCAGCGTCACCCTGACCAAGACGGCCTGGATCTCGCACCTCGTGCTCTACCTCAACAACAGCACCCCGGAGATGCACTACCGCACCATCAGTATCTGGGCCAACAACATCGAGACGCGCATTCCCGAAGCGGTGGCGGTGGTGCGGGGCAACAGCCGCCGCTTCATCGTGGTGCACTTCCCCGAGCCGATCCATACCGATGCGCTCTCCATCCTGCCGTTCCAGGAGTACAAGCAGTTCCGCGACAGCCTGACCGAGGTGGAGGTCTACGGCCCCCTCGGCGGCCCGGAGATGGGCCGGAACAAGCGCTACTCCGACGACCCGAAGGGCTGGCCGATGCTGATGGGCGGCCCCGCGCACGTGCCGTCGCAGTGGCCGGCCGACCTTGTCGGCCGTTACCGGCAGGTCGGCGCCATGCGGGCGGGCTATCCGGCCCTGCAGTGCGGGGCGACCGTGACCGACGGGGTCTTCACCTGGGGGCAGGCCGACGGGGTGGTCCGGAGCCTGCGCTGGCCCGATCCCGAGGATCGCCATCACCGCTATCGCTGGGGGCCGACCTGGAGCCTCGGCAGCATCACGCCGACGACCACGCCGACGCGCTACGCGGGTCGGCTCCTGGTGGGCTCGGCCGACAACAAGCTGCACGCCGTCGCCGACAACGGCCAGCACCTCTGGAGCTTCCCGACCGGCGGGCGCGTCCTCTCGGCGCCGGTGGCCCGCGGGGACGACGTCTACTTCGGCTCCGACGACGGCAGCCTCTACCGGGCGGACGTCGACAGCGGCATCCTGCTGTGGGAGTACGAGGCCGGCGGCCGCGTCCACCTGCATTCGC